>CALCZO010000095.1 GCA_937903315.1 uncultured Alphaproteobacteria bacterium | reverse complement strand
TCGGTGCCGGTGATGGCTTTCAATGTCGCGGCAAGACGGGCATAGATGCCGATCAGCGCCTTGCGATAAGGCTCGTCGGCACGATGGTCGTTCGCATCGCGGGCGGAATCAGCCAGCGCGATCAGCTCCGGCGAGGCACCGGCCAGCGTTTCGGAGACCGACAGTTCGGCACCAAGTTCGTGCACTTCGGTCAGATAGTGGCGCAGCACCAGTTCGGCCTGCCGCAGCAATGCCGTGCTGAGGGTCCGCGCGGTGACGAAGGGATTGCCGTCCCGATCGCCCCCGATCCACGATGCCATCCGCAGAAAGGGCGCGACGGGACCGCCGGCACAGTCTTCGAGCACACCGTAGAGACGCGGAATTTCGCGCAGGAACGTCGTTCGGTAATAGCTCAGCGCATTCTCGATCTCGTCCTCGACGCTGAGCTTGGACGTACGCAACAGGCGCGTCTGCCACAACTGGGCCACGCGCGCCTTCAGGCTGGCGAGGTTGCGCTCGCGATCACGCACGACGCGCAGCGTATCGCGCTGGGCGAGAAGGCCGGCGATCGCCCGCTCGGCATCGAGGATGCTCTTGCGCTGCACCTCTGTGGGGTGGGCGGTCAGCACCGGCGACACCCAGGCACTGGCCAGCATCGTGCGGACGTCCGCACTTGCTTTTCCGGCGTCGTGCAGCCGGGCAAAGCAGCGTTCGAGGCTGCCGTCCTGCGGCCGGTCGCCGGCCACATCATGCGCCTCGCGCCGCCGGATATGATGGCGATCCTCGGCGATATTGGCCAGATGCGAGAAATAGGTGAAGGCGCGGATGACACTGACGGCCTTGTCGGACGGCAGCGATCGCAGCAGCATGTCGAGCGTTTCAGCGGCACCCTGCGCGTTCTCGCGGCTGATCGCCACCGACAGGCGGCGGATGGTCTCGATCAGGTCGAACACATCCTCGCCTTCCTGCTCGCGCACCGTGTCGCCCAGCAGCTGGCCAAGCAGCCTGATGTCATCGATCAGCGGCTGATCCTTGTCGGCAACGGGCAGTGCATCGAAACGGGCGGGCGCGGCAGGTTCGGTCATGGATGTTTCCGGGTATGCGTGACAGGCGGACGCCCATCGCAGTGCAAATGCTATGCCGCGCCATCGCCCCGGCCGTCAAACCCCGAACGGCCGGACAACGGCACAGCCATGGCGCACAAGAAAAAGGGCCCGGTCACCCGGGCCCCCGTAAATCCTGCAATCCGTCCTGACTGCCGGTCAGGCGGCTTCTTCCGCATCCGCGCCACCGGCCGCGTCAGCCGCATCGGCGCCGCGCGTCCGCTTCGGGTTCTTGGCAAGGCTCTGGTCGATCCGCTTGAGCGCTTCGGTCTCGGTCACGTTGTCCACCGCGGCAATTTCATCGACGAGACGCGCCAGCGCGGTCTCATACAACTGACGCTCGGAATAGGACTGCTCCGGCTGGGCTTCCGAACGGTACAGATCACGGACCACTTCGGACGTGGCGATCAGATCGCCCGAATTGATCTTCGCCTCGTATTCCTGGGCGCGACGCGACCACATCGTCCGCTTGACACGGGCGCGGCCAGTCAGAACATCCAGCGCCTTTTCGATCGTCGCGGCCGCAGAGAGTTTGCGCATGCCGACCGTCACGACCTTCGAGGTCGGAACCCGCAGCGTCATCTTCTCCTTGGCGAAGGTCACCACGAACAATTCGAGCTTGAAACCGGCAATCTCCTGCTCCTCGATCGCCATGATGCGCCCGACACCATGGGCGGGATAGACGATGTGCTCACCTGTCTTGAAGCCTTCACGCTGTGTCGTCTTCTTCGCGCTCATCAGATCCTCTTGGCCGGGCAAACGACAGAGAAACCCTGCCGAAGCCGGAATTTGGGGCGGCCCTTGCGAAGGGCATCCCGGTGCTCACAAAAACGCCCTTCCGAACCGGAAAGACGAGGGTCTCAAGCCGGGGTGCGCGCCCGAAGGCCAGGGAAGGACAGACCGCCAAAACGCCGCTGACCTTTCCAATGAGAAAGGCTTCGGCATTGCACAAACGTCAGGAGGTCAGTGTCCGATCCAGGAGCGTCGCTAATTCGACTGTCTTTGATCCGTAACACAAATTTCCGGCAAAATCAAAGGTTGTGATGTCGACCGTTTACCAAGGTTAATTTCCTTCACCCCTTGGTAACCCTAACATCACCCCATTGATCAGTCACCGTCGCCGGGCTTTTCCGAAAAGTACTTTTCCAATTTTCCGGCCTGGCCATCAAATTCCTTGGCATCCGGCAGCGGTTCTTTCTTCGCCGTGATGTTTGGCCAGATCTTGGCATATTGAGTATTGAGCGCCAGCCACGACTCAAGTCCCGGCTCCGTGTCAGGCTTGATCGCCTCTGCCGGGCATTCCGGCTCGCAGACACCGCAATCGATGCATTCATCGGGATGAATGACCAGCATGTTCTCGCCTTCATAAAAGCAATCGACCGGACACACTTCGACGCAGTCGGTGTACTTGCACTTGATGCAGTTATCGAGAACGATATAGGTCATGAGGGGCTCCTGAGGCGGCTCTGTCACCAAAACCGGTTGTTCTGCTACTGCACGGACGCATCAAGGGCAAGGGTCGAATTGACGCGCAACCTGCGCCTTTGCAGCGAGCTTTTGACAAAATGGATCATCAATCATGAATCTTGACAACACGATGGCCGCGGTTGTGACCGGCGGCGCCTCCGGACTCGGCGAGGCAACGGCCCGGCGCCTGGCGGCACGCGGCGTCCGCGTCACGATCCTCGATCTTGATGAGGCGCGCGGCCCGTCGGTCGCTGCGGAGATCGGCGGCCTGTTCGTCCGCACCGATGTCACAGACGACGCCTCTGTCGCCGGCGCGCTCGAAACGGCGCGTCTGGCCCATGGCGTCGCCCGGATCGCCATCAATTGTGCCGGCATCGCGCCCGGCAAGCGGGTGGTCTCGCGCAACAGGGATACCGGCGCCTATCTGGCCCATGATCTTGCCAGCTTCGCCAGGGTCGTGTCGATCAACCTCATCGGAACGTTCAATGTCCTGTCGAAGGCCGCAGCCATGATGGCCGGCCTCGATCCGGTGACTGAAGACGGGGGGCGTGGCGTCATCGTCATGACCGCCTCGGTCGCGGCCGAGGATGGGCAGGTCGGTCAGGCCGGCTATGCCGCCTCGAAAGGCGGGGTGAAGGCGATGACGCTGCCGGTCGCGCGCGATCTTGCCCAATATGGCATCCGTGTCGCAACGATCCTGCCGGGCATCTTCCACACCCCGATGTTCGATGGCCTGACCGAGGAATTCCGCAAGACCCTGGCCGCGTCCGTGCCGTTTCCGCAGCGGCTGGGTCGCCCGGACGAATATGCCGCTCTCGTCGAGCACATCTGCGTCAACGACATGATCAACGGCGAAGACATCAGGCTCGACGGCGCAATTCGGATGGCTCCGCGCTGAGGGCATTAGCCAGCGGGTAGGCGGCCTCGACAAGGTATGGGCCGCCGCCGGTCTGCTCGCGCGCCGAGAACAGGACGAACCGCGTCGGCGTGAACGAGAACGGGCGGAAGCCGCCGCGCAGCGACAGGTAGTCAGCGACATCGAGCACGTTGGTGGTGCGCAGACGCGCGAGCGTGACATGTGGCGAGAACTTGCGCCGCTCGGGCGGCAGGCCGACCCGTCGCGCGATCCGCTCATGCTCGCTTTGCAGCTCCGTCAGGGCGCGCGATCCGTCGACGCTGGCAATCACCGCATGGGGCCGCGCGCCGCCGAAGGCATCGAGACCCGTCACGGTGACCGTCAGGGACGGTGCACGGCTGCCATCCAGCTCCTCGGCAAGGTCCTGTGCCACCCGTCGCTCGACATCGCCGATGAACCGCAAGGTGATGTGATAATCGTTCGGCTCTGCCCAGCGCGCGCCCGGCAACCCGCCGCGCAGACCTGCCAGCAGATCTGCCACATGTCGGGGCACTTCCAGCCCGGTAAAGAGACGCGGCATCACAGACGCTCCCTGCCGAATCAGTCACCACCAAGAATAGCCTGCCATCGTGACAGTCCATGGCCGGAGCATCCGTCACAGGCAATCGGCTGTGTATAGCGCGCCTCAGCGTTTGCGATAGACGATCAGGCTCTCGGCGGGGTCCGGCCCCTCAAAACCGAGACCGGGAACGATGGTGTCAATCAACCGGCGCGCTGTCGCAAACGCAAACGAGCCGGTGTAGAACAGCAGCGCCCCGCCGGGACGCACCTTGCCCGCCATCGCCCGCAGCACGCCTTCGTCGGTCATCGTCGCATAGGGTGCGTTGGTTTCGCTCCAGAATTCGCAGAGATGGAACAGCGTCACCACATCGAACTCGGGCAGCAGCCGCGGTTCGAGCTGGTAAATGTCGCTGAACAGCACCTTGTAGCGCTTCCCGACCAGCGGCGAGCCGATCACCAGATCGATGTAGCTGTCGTATTCCGGCCGCGTGGCAGTGATTCCCACCACCGCATGACCTGACCCGTTGAGCGCCAGCGTCTTGCCGACATGGTGATGGCTGCCCGTGCCGAAATGGAAGATCGACTTGTCGGCAAGGCCCTGTTTGGCCAGCCAATCGGTGAAATGCACGTCACAGGGACACTGGCGCACATCCAGCGGCCACGGGTCTTTCCACAAGTCCAGCATCGTCACCCACCCACCCCGATCGCAGCCCTACGGCCTTGATGCCAAGTGTGTCACGAAATCGGCCATCATGGGAAGAATGCGGCGCACGATTTCCTCCACGCCGGCACGGCTTGGATGCAGCCCGTCATCGAGCAGCATGCCGGGCGTGCCCGTCACCCCGTCGAGAAAAAAAGGATACAGCGGCACGCCGTGCCGCGCGGCAAGGCGCGGATACAGCGCATCAAAGGCCGCGACATATTCCGGCCCGTTGTTGCGCGGCGCCAGCATGCCGGCAAGGAAGACCGCAATCGAGCGCGCTTTCAGCCGTGTGATCATCGCATCGAGATTGGCCTCCGCACGGTGAGGGTCGAGTCCTCGCAGCGCGTCATTGGCACCAAGTTCCAGAATGACACCGTGGGTTCCATCGGGCACCGACCAGTCGAGCCGCTGCACGCCCCCCGCAGTCGTGTCGCCCGACACGCCGGCGTTGCTGATGGAGACATTGAAGCCCTTGGCCCGCAGGGCCTTTTCGAGCACCACCGGAAACGCGGCATCGCCCGGCAGCAGATATCCGGCGGTCAGGCTGTCGCCAAGCGCGACCAGCGAGAGGGGTCGTCCGGCCTGCGCCGCGGCACCCTGTGCGATGGTGCCGAGCCCGACAGATGCAGCCATGGCCAGGACATCCCTGCGGTTCACAATCGGATCAGTTTGCGTGCTCATCCCTTGGACTTAAGCCATGGTACGCCTATCTGCCAGTACTGACGCGTGATTTGCATGGAGGAACGATGTCGGGACCCGATACTGCCACACCGCCGGCGGCCATCGCACTCAGCGATGTTCACCTGTCGCTGGGCGATGGCGCCTCGCGGGTGCACATTCTCAAGGGTCTGTCGCTGTCGGTCGCAACCGGCGAGGCGGTCGGCCTCGTCGGCCCCTCGGGTTCGGGCAAATCCACGCTGCTGATGGTCGCCGCCGGTCTTGAACGGGCCGATCGGGGCCGTGTCACCATCGTCGGGCAGGATCTGGCTGCGCTCGATGAGGATGGTCTTGCCCGCTTCCGCGGCCGTCACATCGGCATTGTGTTTCAGGCGTTTCACCTCATTCCGACAATGACCGCGCTCGAAAACGTTGCGATTCCCCTCGAACTGGCCGGTCGCGCCGATGCCTTCGAGCGGGCACGCGAGGAACTCGCCGCCGTCGGGCTGGGCGCGCGGCTCAACCACTATCCACCGCAGTTGTCCGGCGGTGAGCAGCAGCGTGTCGCGCTGGCCCGTGCTCTGGCCCCGTCGCCTGCCATCCTTGTCGCGGACGAGCCGACCGGCAACCTCGACGAGGCCACCGGCCGCCAGATCATCGATCTGATGTTTGCACTCAAGCGCGAGCGCGGCGCGACACTGGTGCTGGTCACCCATGACACGGCGCTGGCCGAGCGCTGCGACCGCCGCATCAGGCTGCGGTCAGGCGAAATCCTCGACGAACAGACACTGGCCGCCGCCGAATGAGGCCGGGCACGATGTCGGACAGCCGTCGATCACCGTTTCTCGCTCTTGTGCTGGCGCTGCGCGACCTGCGCGGCGGCCTGTCCGGCTTTACGGTCTTCATCACCTGCATCGCGATCGGCGTCGCAGCCATCGTCGCGGTCTCCTCGCTGTCGCGCGGGCTGACCGAGGGGCTGGCGCGCGAGGGCCGCGTCATTCTCGGCGGCGACCTGTCCTATTCCTTCCTGCAACGGGCGGCGAGTCCTGACGAGGAGGCCTATCTCCGCTCGACCGGCCGTCTCGTACGCATGGCCTCGCTGCGGGCCATGGCCCGCACCGGAACCGGCGCCGCGACGCTGATCGAGATCAAGGCCGTCGAAGGGGACTATCCGGCATTCGGCACACTGGAGACCACGCCGCCCGGCCCGGTTGCAACGCTGACCGGCAACGAGGGCGGTCGGTTCGGCGCCGTGGTCGACCCCACCTTGCTGGATCGCCTCGCTCTCAAGCCCGGCGACCGCTTCCGCATCGGCACCGCCGAGGTGTTCGTCAGCGCCACCATCGTCCGCGAGCCTGATGCGCTGGCCACCGGTGTCGATTTCGGGCCACGGGTGATCCTGTCGCAGGAGGCACTGGTCGCGGCCGGCTTTGCCCAGCCCGGCAGTCTTGTGCGCTGGTCCTATCGCGTCACCTTGCCCGGCGCGGTGCCTGACACCGCCCGGCTGGACGCCGCAATGGCCGAGGCGCGGTCCCGCTTTCCCGATGCCGGCTGGTCCATCCGCACCCGTGAGAACGCCGCCCCGCAGCTGCAGCGCAATCTCGAGCGCTTCACCCAGTTTCTGACCCTCGTCGGGCTGACGGCGCTGGCCGTCGGCGGAGTCGGCGTTGCCAATGCCGCCAGCGCCTTCCTCGATCGAAAACGCCTGACCGTCGCCGCGCTCAAGGGCGTCGGCGCACCGGGACGGGTCATGGTCATGACCCTGTTCATCGAGGTGATGCTGATCGGCCTGATCGGGACGCTGATCGGCGTCGCGGCGGGGATTGCCACACCGGCGCTGGTCAAGACCCTGGCGGGCGCGGCGCTGCCGCTGCCGCTGGCGGTCGATATCTATGGCCGCGAGGTCGCGCTCGGTATCGCCTATGGCCTTTTGACCGTGGCGGCCTTCGCGCTCTGGCCGCTTGGCCGGGCCCATGACATCCCGGTCTCGGCCCTGTTCCGCGATCAGGTCAGCACCGACCGGCGCTGGCCCCGCCCGGTCTATATCACGCTGGTCGCGCTGGCCGCCGCCAGCCTGATCACGGTGGCCGTGCTGTTTGCCTGGGACCGGCGCATCGCGATCTACTACGTGGTGGCCGCGGGCGCTGCGTTCCTGCTGCTGCGCCTTGTTGCTGCCGCGATCATGGCGCTGGCCCGCCGCGCCCCGCGCCCCAGAAGCACCGAATTGCGCATGGCACTGGTCAATCTGCACAAGCCCGGCGCGCTGACGCCGTCGGTGATCCTGTCGCTCGGTCTCGGCCTGACGCTGCTGGTCGCCCTCGGACTGATCGACCATAACCTGCGCTCGCAGCTGACCCGTTCCTTGCCCGAACGGGCACCGAGCTTCTTCTTTCTTGATCTCCCTGCGGCCGAAACGCCCGATTTCGACCGCCTCGTCACCGCGCTGGCGCCCGGGGGCAAGCTCAACCGCCTGCCGATGATGCGCGGCCGCGTCACCGCGCTGAAGGACCGCAGGGCCGAGGACATCAGCGCCGATGACAAGGTCGCCTGGGTGCTGCGCGGCGATCGTGGCCTGACGTTCTCGACCGCCGTGCCCGAAGGCAACGTGCTGGTCGCCGGCGACTGGTGGGCATCCGATTATACCGGCAAGCCGCTGGTCTCGCTCGAACGCGAGGTCGCCGACGGGCTGGGGCTGGCGATCGGCGATACCATTACCGTCAACGTGCTCGGGCGCCCGGTCACCGCCACCATCGCCAACCTGCGCAAGGTGGAGTGGCAGTCGCTCGGCATCAATTTCGTCTTCGTCTTCAGCCCCAACACCTTCGCCGGCGCACCCTACACCAACCTTGCCACCCTCGCCCTGCCCGGCGGCGGCAGCGACGACAAGGAACGCGCGATCCTGCGCGCCGTGGCCGAGCGGTTCCCCGCCGTCTCGACCATCCGCGTCAAGGAAGCGCTCGAAGCGATCGATTCACTGGTTTCGAAGCTGGCGCTGGCCATTCGCGGTGCCAGCGCCGTCGCCATTCTCGCGGCCATCGTCGTGCTCGCCGGCGCGCTGTCGGCGGGGCGGCGGGTGCGCGCGCAGGAGGCGGTGATCCTGAAAACGCTGGGTGCCACCCGTCCGCGGCTGATGGCGACGATGATGATCGAATATGCCCTTCTCGGCCTTGCCGCATCGTTGTTCGGCCTCATGGCCGGCGCTCTCGCCGGCTATGCGATTGTAACCGCGGTGATGAAGCTGTCGTTTTCGATCCCGTGGACGGGACTGCTCGGACTCGTGTCAACTTCTTTGGTTGTCGTGATTATTTTGGGAATGGCCGGAACGTGGCATATCCTCGGTCAAAAACCTGCCCCATACTTGAGGAATTCTTGATGCTTATATCTTCGATATGTCTTGCATGACGCCGGGTTATGCTTGCAACGGCACAATTTTAAACCACATGCGCCGCCGACAGAGCGGTTTTTAACATGGCATCTTGAAATCTAGTCATAACTTGGCCATATTGATCGCGTCTGTTACCCGGTGACAGGGCAGGGGTGGTCCACCTCGTGGCCCGGCCATGAACGAGGGATGATATGTCCAACTACGATCGCAACGCCTATGCGCCTTATTCGGGCGCGGCAACCCAGGCCCAGATCGACCAGGGTCTGCGGTCCTACATGCTCGGCGTGTACAACAACATGGTGCTGGGCCTTGCCATCACCGGTCTGGCCGCGCTGGGCTTCTACATGCTGTCGGTGACCACCGACCCGTCGATGGCAGCCGGCAAGCTGCGCAACGGCATGATGCTGACCCAGTTCGGCGCCACGGTGTACACCAGCGCGCTGAAGTGGGTGGTGATGTTCGCCCCGCTCGCGGTGGTGATGTACCTCGGCTTCAAGATCCAGTCGATGTCGGCGGCGACCGCCCGCGGCACCTTCTGGCTCTATTCGACGCTGGTCGGCGTTTCGCTGGCGACGATCTTCTTCGTCTACACGCACACCTCGATCGTGCGGGTGTTCTTCATCTCGGCCGCGTCGTTCGGCGCGCTGTCGCTGTGGGGCTACACCACGAAGAAGGATCTGACCGGCATGGGGTCGTTCCTGATCATGGGTCTGTTCGGCATCCTGCTGGCCAGCATCGTCAACATCTTCATGGGCTCGACCGCGCTGCAGTTCGCGATCTCGGTGCTCGGCGTGCTGATCTTTGCCGGTCTGACCGCCTATGACACCCAGAAGATCAAGGAGATGTATTTCGAGGGCCATGCCCCCGAAATGGCTGAAAAGCTCGCCATCTACGGCGCGCTCCAGCTCTACATGGACTTCCTCGGAATGTTCCAGATGCTGCTGAGCCTGCTCGGCGACCGCGAATAAGCCATCGCGCGGAATGAATGACGAAAGCCCCGGAGCGATCCGGGGCTTTTTTGTTGCGGCTCAGGCTGCGGCGTCCACGGCTGTACCTTGTCAGGGCACCGCGCGCGCCGGCTTTTCCAGCACCATCAGCACGCGTTCGAGATCGCTGCCGCGCCGGAGCACATAGCCAGCGCTGGCGACCACCGAAAACGCGCCCTGCTTCGACGCCAGCTTCGGCGTCTTGATCACCCGGTACAGCGGCTGCTCGGACGAGCGGCGGAAAATCGAGAACGTTGCCGTCTCCCGGCCAAATTCCAGCGCATAGTCGCGCCATTCGCCCTGCGCGACCTTGCGGCCATAGACCACGAGAATCTGCTGCAGTTCGATGCGGGTGAACACCACCCGCTCGGAGCGGCGGGCCGCAACGAACGGCACGACCACCCCTGCCGGCTCTATCGATGCGTCTGAATCGTCCATGTCTGCCTCACGGTCCAGCATGAGTCGAAAGCCGGCGTATGGCAAGTGCGCGCCATCCAGCGCGGCGACGGGGTTGCGCAAAAACGAGAAATCAAGATTTTGCCTTGATTTGACCATCAGCCGGTCAAGCCCGGCAGCGATCCTTCTGACAAGCCAGAACGGCAAGACGCTGCTGCACCGGATTTACGCCCCCCCAGCCCCCCGGTGCGTGCGCGTCAGGCACAAGTGTTCTGAGCTTTCGGCGGTCGACCTTGCCCGGGTCGGCCGCCGTTTCTTTGTCAGCCCTTCAGCGCGCTTGGCCGTGGTACTCGGCGTTCGGGCGCATATCGACCGCCGACGCCATCCGGTTCGACATATTGAAAAAGCCGGCGACGGCGGCAATGTCCCAGATATCGGCGTTGGTGAACCCGGCATCGCGCAGCCGGTCGCGGTCCTCTTCGCCGATCGCCGCGCTGGCGACCGTCATCCTGACGGCAAAATCGAGCATCGCCCGATGACGCGGCGACAGCGGCGCGGCGCGGTAGTTCATTACCAGTGCCTCGCCCAGCGCCGGATCGCCGGACAGTTGACGCACGGCGGCGCCATGGGCGGTCAGACAGTAAAAGCAGCGGTTTTCTGCCGATACCGCGACCGCGATCATCTCGCGTTCCAGCTTGCTGAGACCCGACGGTGCCAGCATCAGGTTGTTGTACATCTGGGCGAACGCATCGAGCTTGGCCATGTCATAGGCATAGGCCAGCAGCACGTTAGGGACGAATCCGATCTTTTCCCGGCATTTGTCGAAGTAGGCAGCGACCGCCGGGCTCGGCAGCGCGGCCGCCAGACCGAGCGCAGTGGTCGCAGCGGCATCTTCGGGGATCGGCGGCAGGTCAGTCTGGCTCATTGTTGTCCTCTGGCGGCATCGGGGTCTGGCCGGAGTGTTTCACGGGGCGCGCGATTTGTAAAAACCTGTCATTGGCGTTTTGCCGCAAGCTGCCTAGAGTTTGCGCACGTCACGCTGTCGGGAGGCTGGGATGACCACTGATTCGGATGAATCGCGCGCCATGCTCGAGGACAGCTTCAGGGCGCTGCTGTTCGATCGGGTGGCGGCGGAGGACCGCGACGCCCTCCCCGCCGCAGCCCAGCGCCAGATTGCCGCCGGCAGTCTGACGCGGTTCGCGATGCGCCGGCCCGGCATCGCCTCGGTGACGCTGAGCGATGTCGCCCCTGCCGATACCCCACCGCTCACGATCATCGAGATCGTCAACGACGACATGCCGTTCCTGCTGGCCTCGACTCTGGCCGAACTGACCGAGCGCGGGCTTGCGATGCGGCTCGTTGCCCACCCGATTCTCGCGGTCCGGCGCGATCAGGAGGGCAGGCTGACCGCGCTTGGCGGGCTTGCATCGGGCGGCGAGGCCGGATCGATGAGCCGCGAAAGCCTCATCCACATCCATCTGGCGCAGCTGCCGCAGGGTGCCGACCGCGATAGCCTGAGTGCGGCGCTGGCCGCGATCCATGCCGACGCCCGGCTGGCCGTGACCGACTGGCAGCCAATGCGCGAGACGCTGGCGGCCGTGGCGCGCCGCTATCGCGAGACCCCGCCGCTGCTGCCCGCCGACGAGATCGCCGAGGCGGTGCAGTTTCTCGACTGGCTGCTCAGCGACAATTTCTCGTTTCTCGGCCTGCGTGAATACCGGCTCGATCCGGCGACGGGCACGCTGGCCACCGGCGTCGGGCTGGGCATTCTCACCGATCCGGAAAGAAAAGTGCTGCGCCGGGGCGATACCTATGCCGACATGACCGATGAGGTCAGTGCGTTTCTCGCCAGTCCGGCCGCGCTGATCATCACCAAGACCAACCGCCGCTCGACCATCCACCGCCGCGTCCATATGGATTATGTCGGCGTCAAGCTGGTCGACGAGATGGGCCGGCTCGCCGGCGAACTGATGCTCGTCGGGCTGTTTACGGCGACGGCCTACACCGGCTCGACCCGGTTGATCCCCTATATCCGCCACAAGGTGGCGCAGGTGCTGCTGCGCGCCGGTTTCGATCCGGCCTCCCATTCGGGCAAGGCGCTGATCAACGTGCT
>CALCZO010000094.1 GCA_937903315.1 uncultured Alphaproteobacteria bacterium | reverse complement strand
GCGCAGGAAGGCGTCGGGCAGTTCCTTCTCGTTGTTCGAGGTGATGATGACGATGGGTCGGCGCACGGCCTTGACCATCTCGCCGGTCTCGTAGACGTGGAACTCCATCCGGTCGAGTTCGAGCAGCAGATCGTTGGGAAACTCGATGTCGGCCTTGTCGATCTCGTCGATCAGCAGGACGGGCCGGGTGCCGGCCGTGAAGGCTTCCCACAGCTTGCCGCGCCGGATGTAGTTGGCGATGTCGGACACGCGCGGATCGCCAAGCTGGCTGTCGCGCAGGCGCGAGACGGCATCATACTCATAGAGGCCCTGCGCCGCCTTGGTGGTCGACTTGATATGCCAGGTGATCAGCGGCGCATCGAGCGCGCGGGCAATTTCCTCGGCCAGTACGGTCTTGCCGGTCCCCGGTTCCCCCTTCACCAGCAGCGGCCGCTCCAGAACGATCGCGGCATTGACGGCAATCGTCAGATCATCGGTGGCGACGTAGGTCTCGGTTCCGGCAAAGCGCATTGGGGTGTCCCGTTGGTCCTTTGCCCGTGTGTGGAGCCTCAGGCCTGCCGGGTCAAGAGCCGCTACAGGCCCGGCATCGGATGGAGCGGCACCAGCGCGTCATCGAGTGCCGTGGCCCTGACGTGCGCCGGGCGGGCGGCAAGCCGCGCCCAATACTGCGCAAAGGCCGGGCGCGCCTCCACCGAGCCGAATTGCAGCCCCCAGTTGATGTGGGCACCGACATAGACATCGGCGGCGGAAAACCGATCCCCCAGAATGAACTCGCCCTGCGAAACGGCGCCTTCGAGCGCATCCATCGTTGCCGAATAGGTGCCAAAGCCAGCCATGCCCTCACGGCCCGGCGGCACTGTCCAGTTCATCGCCCGCGCCGTCGTCGCCTGCTCCAGCGGGCCGGCGGCAAAGAACAGCCAGCGGTAGTATGCGCCGCGCGCGCCGCTCCCCGGCGAAGGTGCGAGGCCAGCGGCGGGGAACGCATCGGCCAGATAGGCGCAGATCGCGGCCGCCTCGGTCACGATCGTCTCTCCATGCCGGAGGGCCGGCACCTTGCCCATCGGATTGATCGCGCGATAGGCCGGACCTTTCATGGCAGGGCCATAATCGATCACCTCGACATCATAGGGCTGGCCGATTTCCTCGAGCATCCAGCGAACAATGCGGCCGCGCGACATCGGGTGGGTGTAAAGCGTCAGATCGGTCATAGCGTGTTCCTTGTATGTTCTTTTTGTTAGCATCAACCGGTCGGGTCCGCAAGGCCTGTCACGGTGCTGACTTGACCACCGCGTCCGGGCGGATGAAGAAAGGCCATGCTGCTCCATTTTTTCACCGCGCTGCGCGAGGCGAAGGTCCCGGTCACCCTGCGGGAATATCTCAACCTGCTTGATGGGCTCAGGCGCGACCTCGCCGGCACGTCGGTCGAGGACTTCTACTATCTGGCGCGCGCCGTGCTGGTGAAGGACGAGCGCAACCTCGACCGGTTCGACCGGGTGTTCGGGGCGGTTTTCAGGGGGCTGGAGGGCGCGCCGGGGGAGGGCGTTGCCGCGACCGAAATCCCCGAGGAGTGGCTCAGGAAACTGGCCGAGAAGGTCCTGACCGAGGAGGAGAAGCGCGAGATTGCCGCGCTCGGCTGGGACGCGCTGTGGGAGACGCTGAAGCAGCGGCTCAACGAACAGAAGGGACGGCATCAGGGCGGATCGAAGTGGATCGGCACCGCCGGGACATCGCCCTTCGGCGCCTATGGCTACAACCCCGAAGGCATCCGCATCGGGCAGGACGGCAACCGCAGTTTCCGCGCCGTCAAGGTCTGGGACAGGCGCGAGTTCCGCGATCTCGACGGCAAGGCGGAACTGGGCACGCGCACGATCAAGATCGCCCTGCGCCGCCTGCGCAAGTTCGCCCGCACCGGGGCGGCGGACGAACTCGACCTTGACGGCACGATCAAGGGCACCGCGCACAAGGGGTTTCTCGATGTGCAGATGCGGCCCGAGCGGCGCAATGCGGTGAAAGTGCTGCTGCTGCTCGATATCGGTGGGTCGATGGACTGGCATGTCGAGCAGGTGGATGAGTTGTTCTCGGCGGCGAAGGCCGAGTTCAAGCACTTCGAGCATTTCTACTTCCACAACTGCCTCTATGAGCATGTCTGGAAGGAAAACCGCCGGCGTGCCGCATCAAGCCTGTCGACGCTGGAGATGATCCGCACCTATGGCAGCGACTATCGCGTCGTGTTTGTCGGCGATGCCTCGATGAGCCCGTACGAAATCATCCAGCCGGGCGGCTCGGTCGAGCATTTCAACGACGAGGCCGGGACGGTGTGGCTCCAGCGTGTGCTCGATCATTTCCCCAAATCGGTCTGGCTCAACCCGCTGCCCGACGCCAACTGGCACTATTCCCAGTCGATCCGGCTCATCCAGACGCAGTTCGAAGGGCGGATGTTTCCGCTGACCCTCGACGGGCTGGACAACGCGATGCGGGCGCTCAGCCGGTAGGGGACGTCAGAACGGCGTATCGTCCCCGGCCGCTTTTTTCGCTGCCGGCTTTTTGGCTGCCGGTTTCTTCGCTGCCGATTTCTTGGCTGCCGGTTTCTTGGCAGCAGGCTTCTTGGCGGCAGGCGCGTCCGCCTTTTTCGCTGCGGTCTTGCGGGCCGGAGCCTTTCTGGTGTCGCTGCCGTCCGTCGCCTGCTTGGCGCGGATCAGCGCGATGGCCTGATCGAACGTCACCGCCTCCGGGTTCATCGATTTGGGCAGCGTGGCGTTGACCTTGCCCCAGTTGACGTAGGGCCCGTAACGGCCGGGGCGGACGGTGATCGCCCCGCCATCGGGGTGATCGCCCACCGCGCGACCCGCAGGAGCGCCGCCGGCCCGCGGGCTGAAGCCCTTGGCGAGCTTGGTGGCGATCAGATCAACGGCGCGGTTGATGCCGATGGTCAGCACATCCTCACCCGCCGGCAGGTTGGCGAAGGTCTTGCCGTGCTGCACATAGGGGCCGAAGCGGCCGATGTTGGCGAGGATCGGCTCGCCGCTTTCGGGGTGTTTGCCAACCTCGCGCGGCAGTGCAAGCAGGTTCAGCGCCTGTTCCAACGTCACGCCTGCCAGCGTCATGCCCTTGGTCAGCGAGGAGCGCTTGGGTTTTTCGCCGTCGCCCAATTGCACATAGGGGCCGAAGCGCCCGTCGCGCGCCGTCACCTCAAGCCCGGTCGCCGGATCGGTGCCGAGGCGGCGCACACCGTCGCCATCCGTACCGGCGCCGCCTTCGCCCTCGCCATTGTCCGTGACCACGGCGAGCGCGCGGGTGTAGCGGCATTCGGGGTAGTTGCCGCAGCCGATGAACGGACCGGAGCGCGACAGCTTCAGCGACAGGCGGCCGTTGCCGCAGCGCGGACAGGCGCGCGGGTCCTTGCCGTCGCCGCGATCGGCGAAGAAGTGCGGTCCCAGAAGTTCGTCGAGCGCGTTGAGGACTTCGGTCGTCCGCAATTCCTTGGTCCCGCCAATCGCGGCATTGAACTCGTCCCAGAAGTCACGCAGCACCTGCTTCCAGTCGATTTCCGAATTGGAAATCCGGTCGAGCTTTTCTTCCAGCGCGGCGGTGAAGTCGTATTCGACGTAGCGGGAAAAGAAGCTTTCGAGGAAGGCCGTGACGATGCGGCCCTTGTCCTCGGGCACCAGCCGCTTTTTCTCGATGCGGACGTACTCGCGCTCGCGCAGGACGGCCAGCGTCGAAGCGTAGGTCGACGGCCGGCCGATGCCGAGTTCTTCCATGCGCTTGACGAGCGAGGCTTCCGAATAGCGCGGCGGCGGCTCGGTGAAGTGCTGGGTCGCGGCGATGGCCTGCTTCTTCAGGCTGTCGCCGGATTTCATCGCCGGCAGGCGCCTGTTGTCCTCGTCCTCGCCGTCGTCGTCGCGATCCTCGGTGTAAAGCGCAAGAAAGCCGTCGAAACGCACCACCTGGCCGGTGGCGCGCAGATCGAGCCGGCGCGGGCCGACTGCGGCGAGAATATCGACCGTGGTCCGCTCCAGTTCCGCCGATTCCATCTGGCTGGCGACCGTGCGCTTCCAGATCAGGTCATAGAGCCGGAAGGCATCGCTTTCGAGATGACCGCGCATCTGCGCCGGATTGCGGAACATGTCGGTCGGGCGGATTGCCTCATGCGCTTCCTGCGCGTTCTTCTGCTTGGAGGAGTAGAAGCGCGGCTTTTCCGGCAGGTATTTCGACTGGTAGTTGGATTCGATATAGCGGCGGGCCTGATGCACCGCCTCGGGCGCCATCTGCACGCCGTCGGTTCGCATGTAGGTGATCAGGCCGACGGTCTCGCCGCCGAGATCGACCCCTTCATAGAGCCGCTGGGCAATCCGCATCGTCACCGCCGGCGCCATGCCGAGCTTGCGCGAGGCTTCCTGCTGCAAGGTCGAGGTGGTGAACGGTGCGAAGGGGTGGCGCCTGGCGGGCTTGGCCTCGACCGAGACAACCGAGAAACTCGCCGTTTCCAGATCGGCCTTGAACTGTTTGGCATCGTGCGGGTTGCCGATGTCGAGCCGGTTGATCTTCTTGCCGTCAGCGCCGATGAGCCGGGCCTCAAACGTCTCGCTGCCGGGAGTCAGCAGGGTGGCGACCAGCGACCAGTACTCACGCCGGACGAATTTCTCGATCTCCAGCTCGCGGTCGCAGACCAGCCGCAGGGCGACCGACTGCACCCGCCCGGCCGAACGGGCGCCCGGCAGCTTGCGCCACAGCACCGGCGAGATGTTGAAACCGACGAGATAATCGAGCGCGCGGCGGGCAAGATAGGCATCGACCAGCGCCTGATCGATCTGGCGCGGAGCGGCCATCGCATCGGCGACGGCCTGCTTGGTGATGGCGTTGAAGGTGACGCGGTCGACCTTGACGTCCTTGAGGACGCGCTTGGCTTTCAGGATCTCGAGGATATGCCAGGAAATCGCTTCGCCTTCCCTGTCCGGGTCGGTGGCGAGGATCAGCCGTTCGGCGCCCTTGACGGCTTTGGCGATGTCGCTGAGGCGCTTGCCGGCCTTGCCATCGATCTCCCACAGCATCGCGAAATCGTTGTCGGGCTCGACCGAACCGTCCTTGGACGGCAGATCGCGGACATGCCCGAACGAGGCGAGCACCTCGAACCCTCGCCCGAGATATTTGTTGATCGTCTTTGCCTTGGCAGGCGATTCGACAATGACGACGTTCATGCGTGCGCCTCTCCCATGAGGCACAGGCAAGTAGGGTTCAAGCGAGGCGATGTCAAATCGGCCCCGCTCCCGGCGGCCAGCGCGGCGCGTCACCGATGATTGATGCAGATCATATGATATATTTCTAATATAACTATTGTGGCTTTGGGGAGTGACGAGTCGCCGGGGACCATCCCGGCAGGCCTCGGAGAGAGGCTTGAGAGGGTATTGCCATGATGATCAGATCGATTGTGATTGCTGCTGCGGTTGTCGGAATGACCGGGCTTGCGCTTGCGCAGCAAGGGCAGGGCGGCATGGGACAGGGCCGCGGGATGGGCGGCATGGGCCAGGGTCAGCCCGGCATGGGTCCTGTGGCCGAGAAGTGCAATGACGACATGGCCAAGTTCTGCACTGGCAAGGAGCATGGCTCGGGTGCCCTGCGCGATTGCCTCGAAGCGAACATCGCCAAGGTCTCGGACGCCTGCAAGACGGCGCTCAACACCACCGGCGGCGGACGTCGCAGGCCGTAACACAATGCCGTGAGAATGGGGGCGGGGAGGGCGTTTTCGCTTTCCCTGCCGCTGGCCGCTGGCCTGCCACCTCTTGCGCCCTGAGCCAAGGCTGGCCATCTTGCGCCCATGAATCGTCATCGGCTGCTCAAGTTCATCGGATTGCCGGCCCTGCTCGGCGGTGGCGGTGTCGCCGCGTTTGCGCATCGGGCGCGGGCGGGCAATCTCTATTATGACGGGCCGATATCCGGGCATTTTGACGGGACGCGGTTCTTCCTGCCCGGCCAGACGCGCGACAAGACGCAGGCCGAACTCTGGAAATGGCGGATGGCCGGCGGCAAGGCAGCCTGGCCGGCGGAGTTTCCCGCGCTGCGGCAGGATACCCCACCCGGTCGGGTGGCGGGGCGCGGGCTGCGCGTCACCCTGGTCGGACATGCCAGTTTTCTGATCCAAACCGGCGGCATGAACATCCTCGTTGATCCGGTGTGGTCCGAGCGCGCCTCGCCCGTCAGTTTCGCCGGGCCCAAACGGGTCAATGCGCCGGGCGTCGACTTCGAGGCCCTGCCGGCGATCGACTGGGTGCTGGTGACGCACAACCACTATGACCACATGGACGTGGCGACGCTGCGTCGCCTTGCCGCCCATTCGGGCGCGCGCATTCTCGCGCCGCTCGGCAATGCCGCGATCATGACCGAGGCCGGCGTGACGCTGCCGGTCATCATGAAGGACTGGGAGGAGAGCGTGCCGCTTGCGCGGCAGGTCACGGCTCATCTCATCCCGGCCAAGCACTGGTCGGCGCGCGGGCTGTTCGACCGGCGTCATGCGCTGTGGAGCGGGTTCGTGCTGGAAACACCGGCGGGCGTCGTCCACATCGCGGGCGATACGGCCTATCACCGTCCCGTTTTTTCCGATGTGAAAGCGCGGTTCGGGCCGCCACGGCTGTCGCTGCTGCCGATCGGCGCCTATGAGCCGCGCTGGTTCATGCGCGAGCAGCACATGGGACCCGACGAGGCGGTCGACGCCATGCTCGATTGCGGGGCCGAGGCGGCGATCGGCTGCCACTGGGGCACGTTCCAGCTTACCGACGAGGCGATCACCGCACCGGCGGAGGAATTGGCCGCCACGCTGGCGGCCAAGGGCATCGCCGGCGAGCGGTTTCGCGCCTTCCGCCCGGGCGAGGTGTGGCAGGCCGGCTGATGTCAGCCCTTGCCCGGTCCCGTCTCGATCTCCGTATCCTTGCGCGAGCCCCATTCGGCCCATGATCCGTCATAGATCGGGGCGGACGGCTTGCCGGTCAGTTCCAGCGCCAGCGATACGATCGCCGCCGAGACGCCTGAGCCGCAACTGGTGATCACCGGCTTGTCCGGATCGACACCGGCGGCCGCGAACGCCGCCGTCAGGGCGGCGGGCGGGGCCATGATGCCGTCCTTGACCAGTGTCGGGAACGGCAGGTTCAGGCTTCCCGGCATATGGCCGGCGCGCACGCCGGGGCGCGGTTCCGGCGCTTCGCCGCGGAACCGGTCGGCCGGACGGGCGTCGACGACCTGCGTCGAACCGGTTTCCAGCGCGGCTTTCACCTGCTTGGTCGCCATCACCATCGCCGGATCGAAGTTCGGCGTGAAGGTCGCCACACGGCGGGCTGTGACCTCGTTGCTGACCGGGCGCTTCTCGGCAATCCATTTGGGCAGGCCGCCTTCGAGCAACATGACATGCTTGGCGCCGAAGACCCGGAACATCCAGCGCACGCGCGGGGCGGAGAACAGGCCGGTCTGGTCATAGACGACGATCGGCGTGTTCTCGGTGATGCCCATCGCGCCCGCCGCCTCGGCAAAGGCTTTGGGCGAGGGCAGCATATGCGGCAGGCCGGACGACGTATCGGCAATGGTGTCGATGTCAAAGAACACCGCGCCGGGAATATGCGCCGCCTCGTATTCGGCGCGGGCGTTGCGGCCCGTGGGGGGCAGGTGCCACGATCCGTCGACAATCGCCAGATCGGCGGAGCCGCCGTGCTTCATCAGCCAGTCCGTCGAAACAAAAATGGTCATGGCCGTCCGGCCTCCCTCATGCTGCTGTCCAGCCCGTGCCTGAGCCGGTTTCGGTCATTGTTCAGCCAAAGGCAATCCGCACGCGGCGGTTCTGCTTGCCCTTTTTCTCGATCTGCGTGACCACCATGCGGCCGATCTCGCCGGTGCGGCGCACATGCGTGCCGCCGCAGGGCTGGAGGTCCAGCCCGGCGATCTCGACCAGCCGGATCGTGCCGGTGCCGCGCGGCGGCTGCACCGACATCGTCTTGACAAGGCCGGGGTTGCCATCGAGTTCGGCCTCGGAAATCAGCCGGTCGGTGACTTCGGCGTCCTTGCCGATCAGATCGTTGAGTTTTTCGGTGATCGCGTCCTTGTCCAGCCCGGCATCGGGAATGTCGAAATCGAGCCGGCTGTCGGCCTCGCCGATTGCCCCGCCGGTGACCGGATAGGGCAGGACCACCGAGAGAAGATGCAGCGCGGTGTGCATCCGCATCCGGCGATGGCGCGGTGCCCAGTCGATCGCAAGCGTCACCGTCTCGCCGATGGCGGGCAGGACGCCGCCGGGCGCGGGAACATGGGCGATGACCGTCTTGGCCGGATCGACAAACACCGCCGTGGTCAGCGCAAGGGTTGTCCCGTCGCTGCGGGTGAGATGGCCATTGTCGCCGGGTTGCCCGCCGGATGTGGCATAAAACACGGTCCTGTCGAGGATGATCCCCTTCTCGTCATGGGCGAGAACACGGGCATCGACCGTCGTGGCATAAGGATCGGCGCGAAAGACGAGATCGGTTGCCAAGACGTGGGCTCCATCCAACATGATCATCGGCCAGCGATTCGGCCGCAAGCCGAGAGTGGAGAACGGGATGGATCGGCAGGCAAGAGGGAACCCGGCATGAGCCCGCGCATCCAGCGACCTGAGGATGGCATCGCCCTGATCACCGGAGCCAGCACCGGCATCGGCCGGGCGGTGGCGCTGGAGATGGCGCGGCGCGGCTGGCGCGTCGCGGCGCTGGCGCGGAATGCGGAAAAGCTGGCAGAACTGGCGGGCGAGGGCGCGGGCAGGATCATGTCCTACCCCTGCGATGTCACCGATTCATCGGCAGTTTCCGAAACGATCCGACGCATCGAACAGGAGCAGGGGCCGATTGCCTTTGCGTTCCTCAATGCCGGGCGGTCGATCCATATGACGGTGCCCGATTTCGATGCTGCCGACATCCGGGCGATCTATGAGGTCAACGTGCTGGGCGTGTTCCATTGTGTTGCCGCGCTGCTGCCTCTGATGACCGGGCGGCGGGCCGGGCAGATCGCGCTCTGCGCTTCGGTGGCCGGCTATGGCGGGTTGCCGCGCTCGACCGCCTATTCAAGCTCCAAGGCGGCGGTGATTTCGGCGGCGGTTGGTCTGGCGATCGATTGCCGGCCGTTCAACGTGCTGATCCAATGCGTGAATCCGGGCTTTGTCGATACGCCGCTGACCCAGAAGAACCGCTTTGCGATGCCGTTCCTGATGACCCCGGAAGCGGCGGCGCGGCGCTGCGTCGACGGGTTCGAGCGCGGCGGGTTCGAGATCGTCTTTCCCCGGCGTCTGGCCTGGTTTCTCAAGGCGATCAATCTGTTGCCGTATCCGCTCTACATCCGGCTGATGCGGCTGGCACGGGTCAGGGAAATCTAGGACAGGCCGGCATAGGCCTCCAGCGCGCGGGTGCGGGCAAAGCCATGGTCAACGACCCGCCTCGGATAGGTCACGCCCAGCCGCACGCCGGCGCGGGCGAGGACAGCGGGCGGCGCCTCCCATGGTGCATGGATGTGTTCGGCCGGCATCCCGGCGAGTTCAGGCACAAACTGGCGGACATAGTCGCCATCGGGGTCGAATTTGACGCCCTGAAGGATCGGATTGAAGATCCGGTAATAGGGCGCGGCATCGGCGCCGCAGCCGGCCACCCATTGCCATGAGGCGGGATTGCTGGCGGGATCGGCATCGACCAGCGTATCCCAGAACCAGCGTTCGCCCTCGCGCCAGTCGATCTGCAAGTGCTTGATCAGAAACGACGACACGACCATGCGGACGCGGTTGTGCATCCATCCGGTCTGCCATAGCTGCCGCATCCCGGCGTCGACAACGGGATAGCCCGTCCGCCCCTGCTGCCATGCGGCAAGCGCGGCCGGATCGCTGACCCACGGGAAGGTGTCGAACCTGGCGTTGAGGCCCTTGTCCGCGAAATCGGGATGTTCGTAGAACAGGTGATAGGCGAACTCGCGCCAGCCGACTTCGGCGATGAACTTGGCATGGTCGGCGCCCGAAAACGCGCCGGTCCGGGTGTTCACCGCCAGATCGGCGGCATGGACAATCTGGCGCGGGCCGATCTCGCCGAAGGCCAGATGCGGCGACAGACGGGAGGTGAAATCGCCGTCGGGCCGGTCGCGCTTGTCGGCGTAGCCATCAAGGCCGCCATCGAGAAAGTCGGCGAGGCGGGCCAGCGCCGAGGCTTCCCCCGGCCGCCATGTCGTGCGCAGGCCGCCGGCCCAGTCCGGCCGGGTCGGCAGCAGGCCAAAGGAATCGAGCGCGACGAGGCCGGGCGCGGCAGGCGGCGGGGCGGGCAGGCATTCGGGGGCGGGCATGGGCGGCGCAAAAGGACCGGCGGCGCGGGCGGTGCGCCAGAACGGTGTGAACACCTTCATCGGCGTGCCGGCGGCGGAGCGCACCTCCCACGGCTCGCGCAGCAGGGCGGCGTTGAAGCTCTCGACGGCGCGACCCTCGGCGCGCAACCCGGCCTTCAGCGCGGCATCGAGATCGCGCTCGGGTTTGCCGTAGCGGCGGTTCCAGGTGATCAGCCCGGCGTCGAGGTGGCGGGCGAGGGCGGGGATGACAATGGCCGGATCGCCGCGCAGCAGCCACAGCGCGCCGCCGCGCCCGGCCAGCGCCTGTGCGAGGGCGGCGAGCGAGTGATGCAGCCACCAGCGCGCGGCCCCGCCCATCGGACGGCGCGGGCCGTCATCGAGCACATAGACGCAGGCGAGCGGCGCACCGGTCGCCGCAGCGGCGGTGAGGGCGGGATTGTCGGCGAGACGAAGATCCGACCGGAACCAGTGCAGCGATGGGCGAACGTTCATGTTGGCAGCGCTATATCGAGTGGCAGACGGGGCCCGGAACCGGTTGGCAAAGGGCAATGGTTCTGCCCATATGGGCACGACCGGCGGGACTCGCCAGCGCCGATGCGTGCATTCATCGATCAAGAGGACCGACACATGACGATGCTCAAGACCTTGACCCGGCTGTTTGCCGCTCTGGCGATCGCGCTGCCGATGGCCGCCTGCGGCATCAACAATGCGCCGACGCTGGAAGAGGCCGCCAAGGCCAAATGGGCCGATGTGCAGAATCAGTACCAGCGCCGCGCCGATCTGATCCCCAATCTGGTCGAGACGGTGAAGGGCTATGCGACGCAGGAGAAGGATACGCTGACCGCCGTGGTCGAGGCGCGGGCCAAGGCGACTTCGGTCAAGGTCGATGCCTCGACGATCACCGATCCGGCCAAGTTCAAGGAATTCCAGGACGCGCAGAACAACCTGTCCGGGGTGCTCGGGCGGTTGCTGGCGATCACCGAGAACTATCCCGATCTGAAATCCAACGCCAATTTCCTGGCGCTGCAATCGCAGCTTGAGGGCACCGAGAACCGCATTGCCGTGGCGCGGCGCGATTACACCCAGTCGGTGCAGGCCTACAACACCGAGGTCAGGACCTTCCCCGGCATGCTGTGGGCCAAGCTGTTCTGGGGCGCCAAGCCGATGGAGGTGTTTGCCGCTTCCGCCGAGGCGCAGAGCGCGCCGAAGGTCAAGTTCTGACGCCGGGGCGTGAGGCCCGATGGTCCCGCTCGCCAGCCCGCCCCGTCGCCTCGCCGTTGTTGTTGCGGGGTTTTCGCTCGTGCTGGGGCTGGCATTTGCCGCGCTTGCGCAGGGGCTGGCCTTTCCGGCGCTGTCGGGCCGTATTGTCGATCAGGCCGGGCTGATCGACACGCCGACGCGCGAGCGGCTGGAGACGCTGCTCGCCCAGCATGAGGCCAAGACCTCCGATCAGGTGGTGGTGGCGACGGTGCAGAGCCTCAACGGCACCAGTGTCGAGGACTACGCCAACCAATTGTTCCGGCACTGGAAACTGGGGCAGGCGAAAACCAACAACGGCGTGCTGCTGCTGGTGGCCCCCAACGAGCGGCGGGTGAGGATCGAGGTCGGCTACGGGCTGGAAGGCCAGCTGACCGACGCGATCTCGAGCATGATCATCCAGGCCGCGATTACGCCGAAATTCCGGGCCGGCGATTTTGCCGGCGGCATCGAGCGCGGTGCCGAAGCGGTTGTCTCGACCATCGCCGGCGGCACGGAATGGCAGGAGCGCGTCAAACTCAGGGACACCGGCGGCGACGACGATTTCTACGAGGTGCTGTTCATCTTCCTTGTGATGATGAGCATCGTCATTGTCTTCGTCATATTGTCCAATTCCCGAAGGCCCCCCGGAAGTGGTGGAATGCATCGCAACAGTGGCGGGAAGTGGATTTCGACCACCGGCAGCGGCGGCTGGAGTGGCGGCGGCTGGAGCGGCGGGAGCAGCGGCGGCTTTTCCGGCGGGGGTGGTTCGAGCGGGGGCGGCGGCGCCTCGGGGAGTTGGTGATGGCGTTCATCAGCATGGATGACAAGGTGCGGATCATCACCGCCATTGCCGATGCGGAGCGGCGGACGGCGGGC
>CALCZO010000093.1 GCA_937903315.1 uncultured Alphaproteobacteria bacterium | reverse complement strand
TGTCGCGCTATCACTGAACGTTCTGGTCGCGGGCATGGCCCACCTCCTCAATGGAAATGCATCGACTGCACCATGAGGGTCAGTATATGCTGCACTGCAATACCGACAAGACGCATATTGGGCACGGCGCTTATGCAGAAAACGCATAAGATGGTGAGGGTCTAGTAAGAATTAAGCCGAAAGTCATCCGCGCGGCCGGGCTTGCCCGTCGGGCCCGCCCCCTGCGAGAGCGTCGATGACGGCAGGCCGGCGGGCGCGCGGCCCGGCCCGGCAAGACGGCCGCCTGCCGAGATGGGCGGCGCCGTCAGCGCCATCACCGCACCATGCAGCGGGCGCGGTGCCAGCGTCGACATCAGCGGCGCATCCGGCAAGGCCACACCGAGCAACTGGTCGATTGTCGCGGGAACCGCAGGGATCACGACAGCAGACGGCATCGCACCGGGCGCAGGCGCGATCGGCACGCCACTGCCGCTTTCGGGCAGCACCGGCGAGGGCACGATGGATCGCGACTGGACGGCGGCAACGATCTTGTGCAATTCCCGATCGGCAAAGAAGGCCAGCTTGCGCGCGCCGGCCTTGGTGAAATGGACACCGTCCGACGTTCGCAGACGGACAAGCTCGCCCTCGACATCAGGGCCGGTCGCCGTATAACTGCCGTCCTCGCTGGCAAATGCCTCCCAGACATCGACGAAGATCGACCCGGCATTCTGGCTGCGCGATCGGTAGGCATCGTTGAGCGCCAGCAGATCAGCACTATAACGCACGGCGCGCATCGTCGGCAGACCGACCCAGATCAGCGGCACATTGGCATCCCGCGCCAATGTGATCATCGCATCGATTCTCTGGCCATAGATCACCCGCCAGGGATCGGACAGCGGTTCGTGCACCCCCTTGTCATCGCGCAACTGCTGACGGTCGTTTGACCCGATCATGATCAGCACGGCGTCCGGCTTCGGTGACTGAGCCAGCACCTCGGCCAGCGCTTTCGGCCAATCGAAATAATCCTCGCGGACCAGCCCGGACGATTCGCGGTTGCGCTTGACGAAGCTGACCGAGGGACGCTCGGCATAGAGATCGGCGAGACCCTGACCGAGAAACACAGACAGCGAATCGCCGACGACCGCAACCGTAACGGGCGGTTGTGCCGGCACGACAGGCTGCGATGCAACCGCTGGCGCCCCATCGGCGGGCTGTGCACCCGGCGCGCCGGCATCAGGGGGCATCCCATCGGCAATCGCGGGCGTCGTCCCATCACCTGGCACCGGCAAGGCTTTCGGCGGCACCGTGCCGCGCCGACGCGGCTGATAGGATTTGGGCCGGGCGGCCCGCGCCGGCTCGGCGCTCTGGCGGGGACGGCCGAGCAGCCACTCGAACGGGCTGCGGGTGTTGGTGCCCGGCCGTCCGGTCGCATAGACCGACCCGGCATCGGACTGCGCGCGCACATGCGGCCCGGCGGTCAGGACCACCAGCACAACCGAAAACAGCAACCGCAACAGCGAGGACATGCCCTGGATACCACCCTGACGATGCGGCGGATCTTAGGCCAACTCAGGCGGTTTGACGAGGCCGGGCACCCGCCGCGCTAACGCTGCTTCAGCCGGGCCAGCAGCGCCGGCGTGGCATAGCCATCAGGCGTCATTCCGACCGACAGTTGATAGCGGGTGATCGCCGCGCGGCTGAGTTCGCCGAACCGGCCGTCATACTTGCCGCTGTAGAGCCCGCGCGCATTGAGTTGCTTCTGCACCGCGATTGCCTCGGCCTTTGACAGGCGCTTGTCCGCTTTCGGCCAGGGCGCGCGCACGCCGCCTGCTCCGAAGATCATGTCGCCCAGCAGGCCGACGCCAAGCGCATAGGCATCGGAACTGTTATAGGCCTTGATCACCTTGAAATTCTCGGTGACGAGGAATTTCGGACCCTTGATGCCGGCCGGCATGAACAGGCTCGCCTCGCCCCGCCCCGGCAAGGCGCGGCCATCGGCGCGTTTGAGCCCCAGCGCCGCAAAGGCGGCGAACGGCTTGCTGCCCAAGGCTGTCTTGAGATCAAGCCCTTCGGGCAGCGTCACTTCCATCCCCCACGGCAGGCCGGATTTCCAGCCGTAGTCCTTGAGGTAGTTGGCGGTCGACGCCAGCGCATCCGGAACGGTGCCCCAGATGTCCTTGTGACCATCGTTGTTGTGATCGACGGCATGCTTGACGAAGCTCGACGGCATGAACTGGGTATGCCCCATCGCGCCCGCCCATGAGCCGCGCATGGCGCTCTTGTCGATATGCCCCTGTTCGAGGATCACCAGCGCCGTGATCAGTTCCTTGCGGAAAAAGTCGTCGCGATAGCGGACGTGCGCCAGTGTCGCCAGCGCCCGGATCACCGAATGGCCGCCAAAGAAGCTGCCATAGCTCGTTTCCATGCCCCAGATGCCCATGAAGGCACGGCGATCGACGCCATAGCGCCCTTCCACCGCGGCGATGGTATCGGCCCACTCCCCGGCCATGCCGCGTCCGCGCGACACCCGGCTTCCGGTGACGGCACCATCGACGTAGTCCCAGATCGGCCGGACGAACTCGGACTGCTTGCGGGTCTGGGCGACGACGGACGGATCCGGCTTCAGCCCGGCAAACGCGGCGTCGAACGTGCCGCGCGACACGCCTGCCGCGCGCGCCTCAGGCCACAGGCCCTGAAGGAACGCCGAAAAATCATCGCGCGCGGCGGCCGGCGACGCGGCGATGGCGAGCAGCAGCGCCAGCACAAGGCCGCGCAGGACAAGGACCAGCGGCGTCATGCGGCATTCCGCGATGTGAGGTGGCGTTCCCAGCGCAACGCCTGCTGTACGATCGTATCAAGATCGTCGTGTTCGGGCCGCCACCCAAGCTCGGACCGGATCCGGTCGGCCTTGGCGACGATCGCTGCCGCATCGCCGGGGCGGCGACCGAGTACATTGACCTTGAAATCGACCCCGCTGACGCGCTTGACCGTATCGATCACCTCGCGCACCGAGAATCCTTTGCCGTAACCGCAGTTGTAGACCGTGCTCGCCCCGCCCGCACGCAGGTAGTCGAGCGCCAGGACATGGGCGGCGGCAAGGTCGCTGACCTGGATGTAGTCACGGACACAGGTGCCGTCCGGCGTCGCATAATCGGTCCCGTAGAGATCCAGATGCGTCCTCAGCCCGATCACCGCCTGCGATGCAGCCTTGATCAGATGCGTCGCATTCGGCGTCGATTGCCCGGTCCGGCCGAACGGATCGGCCCCCGCGACATTGAAGTAGCGCAGCGCGACATAGCGGAAATCATGGGCGCGGGACGTGTCCTCCAGCATCCATTCGGTCATCAGCTTCGAGCGGCCATAGGGCGAGACCGGCACCTGCGGCGTATCCTCCGACACCGGCATGACCTCAGGCTCGCCATAGGTCGCCGCAGTTGAGGAAAAAATGAAATGCCGCACACCGGACTGGACCGCCGCTTCGAGCAGGTTCCGCGAGGCCATCGTGTTGCCGGCGTAATAGCCGAGCGGATCGGCAACCGAATCGGGCACCACGATCTTTGCCGCAAAATGGCAGATCGCAGAAACACCCTGCTCGCCGATCAGCCGCTTGACCAGCGCCTGATCGGCGACATCGCCGCCGAAGAACGGCACGTCCGGCGGCACCGCCCAGGCAAACCCGGTCGACAGATTGTCGAGCACCACGACCCGCTCGCCACGGTCGCGCAGGGCCAGCACCATATGGCTGCCGATATAGCCGGCGCCGCCTGTCACAAGTACCGTCATCTCACACCTCGAAAATGGCGGCCGGCTCCTAACCTTGCGGGAACCACACCGACCGAAACCTTGCCCCGTTCGACGATAGAATCGCGACAGTTCAAGGACCGTTAAGCAAGACTGCGGCAGAAAAACCGGCGTTCGCTGGATTCATGCATTTTTGCAAATTGTGGTGTCTGATCGAGCGGAAATTACCACCGGCCCGGATGGGCCAAAAGGACTGTCATGAGCGCGAAGAAAATCCGCAAGGCCGTGTTCCCCGTTGCCGGACTCGGCACCCGCTTCCTGCCGGCCACCAAATCGGTGCCCAAGGAAATGATGACCGTGGTTGACCGGCCGGTGCTGCAATGGGTGGTCGACGAGGCCCGCGAGGCAGGAATCGAGCAACTGATTTTCGTCACCGGCCGCAACAAGGCGGTGATCGAGGACCATTTCGACATTGCCTATGAGCTTGAGGCAACCCTGAAGGAGCGCGGCAAGCTCAAGGAGCTGGAACAGCTCCAGCGCGACCAGCCGCCCGCAGGCATGGCCAGCTTCACCCGCCAGCAGGCCCCGCTCGGCCTCGGCCACGCCGTGTGGTGCGCGCGCGAACTGGTCGGCAATGAACCTTTTGCCGTCATGCTGCCGGACATGCTGTCGAAAGGCTGCATGAAGCAGATGGTTGCCTCCTACGAGCGCCACGGCGGCAATATCATCGCGCTTGAACAGGTGCCGATGGACCAGACCCACCAGTATGGCGTCGTCGCGGTTGGTGCCGCCCATGGCCGTACGCATGAACTGACGGGCATGATCGAGAAGCCGGCCAAGGGCACGGCGCCGTCCAACTACATCATCTCCGGTCGCTACATCCTCCAGCCGGAAGTCTTCGACATCCTCTCGGCCAAGGAAAAGGGCGCGGGTGGCGAGATCCAGCTCACCGATGCCATGATCAAGCTGATGGCCAGCCAGAAATTCTTCGGCCTGCATTACGATGGCCGGACCTACGATACCGGCTCCAAGATCGGATTTCTTACCGCACAGGTCGCCTACGGCCTCGAACGGGCGGAACTCAAGGACGAGTTCCTCGCCGAAATCCGCCGCATCGCCGGTCTTTGAAGCCAGACGTTTCGGTCTGGGCGGCGTCCGGAGGACCCCTCCGGACGCCGCATTGCTTTACAGGGTCGCTTCGGTCTCACGCGTCTCGGCCCGGGCCGGCGTCCGCTTGCGGATCATCAGAAACGTGCCGGCCCATGTCTCCTCGCCGTCCGGATCAGGCACGATCCACGCGCCCTCGATCTCGTCGCCCTCGGCGTTGAGGGTCCCGACATAGACCACATCCTGAAAGGCCTCGCTGGCCGGGGTATAGGTCTTGAGGAACGACACCGACGTGCCGTCCTTGGTGCCGCTCAGCGTCGCCGCCTTGTCGACAGGCTGGCCGCCCAGCCCCGCCGTCTCCTGAGTCATACCTGTAAGATGCCCGCCCGAATCGATGACGGTCGCGAGGAAATGCACCGGCTCGACCGGTACAGGGTAGAGATACTGACCATGCCAGACGCCTGTCAGGTTATGCGCACCATCACTCATCGCTGCCTCCCGACCGGGTGAAGCTGCCCTCTATCGCCCGGCAACTGAACGCAAGCTGACCGGCGCTGTTCAGAGGACCGACGGCCGAAACGTGACTTTTCCGCAACGGCCCGGACCAATCGCGCGCAGTGCCCAAACATGCGGCGATTTCGGGCGGTTTTGCATAAGGAGGCAGCAGGGTGCACAACCTTTCACGTTGCCGAAAAAGCGTGCCGGCGCAAAGGCTTGAAGCAAGGCGTCCGGTTGTTCGGCGCGCCGCTCCAACGCCACGGATAAGCCCATGATGCGCTCGATTGCTCCCCGCACTTTCCGCCTTGCCGCCACGCTGGCGCTGCTGTTCCCGGCAGCCGCTTCCGCTGCCGATCTGGTTGCCAGGAAGGGCCAGCCGCCGGCCCCGCCGCCGATCACCGCCCCGGCCTGGGATGTCGCTTTCGGCTTCAAGGCCGTGTCCGACTACAACTTCCGCGGCATCAGCCAGACCGCGCGCAAGCCGGGCGTCCAGGGCTATGCGGAACTGTCCTACGGCTGGCTTTACGCCGGCGTGACCGGCGCGAGCGTCGATCTTGCCACCAAGCCGCTGATGGAAGTTGACTTCACCTACGGCCTGCGGCCGAAGTTTGGCCCGGTCACGGCCGACATTGGCATGGTCCACTATTACTATCCGGGCGAGAAGCGCCTGTTCGATACCACCGGCGCGTTCTGGACACCGAAGAACACCGACTTCTACGAGATCGCCGGCAAGTTCTCCTACAACTGGGAGGACAAGGTCATTGTCGGCGCCAACGTCTTCCACGCGCCCAACTGGCTGGGATCGGGTGCCACCGGCACCTACTATTCAGGCACCCTGAAGGTTGTGCCGCCGCTGCCGATCGAAGGCCTCGCACTGTCGGGTGAATTCGGCCGCTATGTTCTCGGCACCACGTCGGCTTCGCTCGGCTCGATCAAGCTGAAGGACTACAACTACTGGAACGCCGGTCTTGCCTACACCTACAAGCAGGCGACGCTTGATCTGCGCTATCACGACACCGACCTCAAGAAGACCGACTGCTTCAACCTGACCGCCGACCCCGTCGGCATCCAGAATGGCACGGGTCGCTCCAAGTGGTGCGGTGCGGCGTTTGTCGCCACGCTGTCGTTTGACTTCACCGCGTCCGGTCTGGGCCTGATCAAATAAGGTGATTGATCCTGAAATTGCGCATGCGGCAACGGGGGCTTACGGCCCCCGTTGGCGTGTCTGACAGGCCTGTTCAGCGCTGGAGGCGCACGCCCATCAGGAACGTGTGCGACAGGTAGCCCTGCCCGGCCACTTCCGACAGCGCCCGTTCGTAGTTGTAGCTGCCGCGCACGAGGAAGTTGCGGTCGATCTTGTAGTCGAGCTTGACGCCGGCGTTGGCCATCTGCTCCGTGCTGCCGATCCCCTGATAGACCGAGGCCGAGTAGCCGAGCGATCCGGTCACCGTCATGTTGCGCAGCAGGTCGTGGGCGACATCGAGCGTCAGCCGGCGCGACAGCGCCCCGCTCGAACCGACTGTCGTCGTTTCCTGGAACTCGCTGGCGGCCTTCAGCGTCACCTTGGTCAGCGGCGAGGCCTGCCAGACCAGAGACGCATCAACCAGCGCACCGGTCAGGTTGGCCAGCCGCCCGTCCTCATAGTCGCGGGCGCCATAGCCGGCGCTGACCTCGCCGGTCAGCGTCCGGGTCATCTCGAAGGTCGAGCCGGCCTTGACGGTGGCCCCGGTCGAGGATCGCTGGTAGCCTGAACTGTCGATGCGCTCGTCATACCGGCGCGTATCGGCGGAAACCTCGACAAACGGGACAAGGCCGGGCGTGATCTCGTAGGCGCCGCGCAGCTTGCCGCCATAGGCGGTGACATTGCGGTCCTGCAGGTCATAGGTCGCGCCGGCGAAGGTCACGCCGTTGTCATAGGTCGTCCGGTCGACGGTCGCGGTCGCGGTCACGGCTGTGCGGCCGATCTTGTGCGTCACGCCCGCGCTGCCTGAATGCGTATAGTAAGCTGGGCGGCCCTTGACCGCGCTCGACAGGTCCTGGCTGCCCGGCCGCTGGGTGTCGACCTTCTCGCGCGCTTCTAGATTGAGCGTGGTGTTGCCCGAAAGATCGCCGCGGAAGGTCACCTTGCCGTCGAATGTCGGCCGGCTGGCCCCGTCCACGTCCGGATAGTACGAATAGGACCCCTTGAGATCGGCCTGCAACTGGTGCCGCGACCAGTCACTCATCAGCGAGACATCGGGCGAGATCTGATACAGCATCGAGCCCTTGCGGCTGCTGCTGCCGCCCGAGCGCAACGGATTGGAGTCATAGCCCGCCTGAAGATCGAGGCCCGGCAGGACGGTAACGCCGCCCAGCCTGAGCCCGAGGGGCGCGTAGGGGTCGTCCTCCTTGGGCTTGCGACGCGCACGCACCATCGGCTCGCTGAGCCCCGGTGCAGGCATATCGGCAACGCTGCGCGACGGCGGCGCGGGCGGCATGATCCCGCCAACGGCGACCGGGGGTGAACTGGGTGCCCGCACCACGCGGTTCGGCGGGCGCGTCAGCACTGCCGCGTTGCGGACCCGCTTGCGGACAGCGGCCCGCGTGTTGGTGTTGACGACCGTGTTGCTGCCCAGCTCGCGCATCGCACTGGAGGTGCCGGCCGTGCTGCCCTGGCGGGCCGGGCCGGCGTCGACATCCTGTCCGGATGTCGTGGAGGGCCGCGCCCGCCCCGGATCGCCAGCGGGGTCGTAGATCCGTTCGGTCGACTGGCCGACCGTGCCGCGCACCTGTCCCAGCCCCGCTCCGGAGAGCGCGGTCGTCGCGGCAAGCGCCAGCATCAGCGGCGTCAGGTGGCGAAGTGCAGACACAGGTCCCATCGCACCATCGGTTGCGAATCATCCGGGGCCGCTCCCAAGAGTGCGCCCCGTTAACGGAGGTAAACGGCGATGGTTAACGGCAGGTTGACGACGACCGGTCCACGGGGTGGCCGACCTCGGCAAGCTGTGCTAATCGCGCCCGATGATCAAAAGGAACAACGCCCTCGCATCGGCGCTCGACACCATCACCACCGAACGTGACGGCCTTGACCAGCTCATCGCAGCGCTGGCCAACGGGCTGGGTGACAGCCTCACCGCAGCCGTGGCGGCCATTGCGACCGCTGAAGGCCGGCTGATCGTCACCGGCATGGGCAAGTCGGGTCTCGTCGGGCGCAAGATCGCCGCGACCCTCGCCTCGACCGGCACGCCGGCCCACTATGTCCACCCGGGTGAGGCCAGCCACGGCGACCTTGGCATGATCCGCCAGGACGATGTCATCCTCGCCCTGTCATGGTCGGGCGAGACGGCGGAACTGGCCGATATCATCTCGTATTCGCGGCGTTTCCGGGTCCGTCTCATCGCCATCACCTCATCCGCCGACTCGACTCTGGCGCGCGAGGCCGACATCGCGCTTGTCCTGCCCAAGGCGCGCGAGGCCTGCCCGAACGGACTGGCGCCGACCACATCGACCACGATGCAGATCGCGCTCGGCGATGCGCTCGCCGTCGCGCTGCTCGATGGCCGCGGATTCACTGCCGATCAGTTCCGCCAGTATCACCCCGGCGGCAAGCTCGGCGCGCGGCTGACCTTCGTCCGCGCGATCATGCACACCGGCGAGGCGGTGCCGCTGATCGGCGCGGATGTGACCATGGCCGATGCGATTCTCGAAATGACCGCGCATGGCTTCGGCTGCGTCGGCGTCACCGATCCTGGCGGCCGGCTGATCGGGATCGTCACCGACGGCGACCTGCGCCGCAAGATGCGTCCTGACCTGACAACCCTGCCGGTCCGCGATGTGATGACCGCCAACCCGCGCGTGATCACCGCCGATGCGTTGGCGGTCGAGGCGCTGGAAATGCTCAACAGCAACCGGATCACCGCCGTCATGGTCACTGACGGGGAGCATCGTCCGGTCGGCATCGTGCACATGCACGATCTGCTCCGTCTCGGCGTAGCCTGACCGGCCGCGCCGTCAGCCCAGCAGCGCGTCGCGCAGCATCGGGATCAGCGGTTCGTCCGCCGGCGGCATCGGATAGCTGCGCAGGTCGTGGACACGCACCCAGGCGAGTTCCTGCCCCTCGGCCCCGCGCGCAATGCCCTCCCAGCGACGGCAGAGATAGAGCGGCATCAGCAGGTGAAAATCGTCATAGGCATGGCTTGCGAAGGTCAGCGGGGCGAGGCAGGGCTCCTTGACCGTGATCCCCAGTTCTTCGGCCAGTTCGCGGATCAGCGCCTGTTCAGGCCGTTCGCCGGCATCGACCTTGCCACCGGGAAACTCCCACAGACCGGCCAGTTTCTTGCCCTCCGGCCGGCGGGCGAGCAGGATGCGGCCATCGGCATCGACCAGCGCGACGGCAACGACGAGAACGAGCTTCACGCAACTCTCCTGCGCGACAGGGCAACCAGCCAGACGCCGAAAAACACCACGGCGCCGCCGCTGATCTGCCAGATCGTCAGCCTTTCGCCAAGCACGACAACGCCCAGGATGGTCGCGACCGTCGGCACGGTGTAACCGGTAAGGGCGGCCCGCGTCGGCCCGACGCGGACGATCATCCGCATGAACACCGTCATCGGCAGGGCGGTGCCGAGGATGCCCAGGGCCAGCAGCGCAGGCGCGTGGTCGCCCACCGGCGCAAATGCCGCCGTCCCCGATACAGCCAGCGCCACCGACGCCGCCATGAGACCGGAGGTCAGTTGCTGGCCGAGCGCCAGCCGATCGGCCGGATGATGGCGGACAAGCCGGGTATAGAGGTTGCCGAGCGCGTAGCAGGTCGCCACGCCGAGCATCGCCAGCGCGCCTGTGGCCTCGCCCGAACCGCCCAGCGCCGCCGGACCGATCAGCAGCGCAACCCCTGCCAATCCGACCAGAATGCCGGCAAGCGCCCGCCCCGTCAGCCGCTCATCGGCAAACAGCAGATGGGCCCCGATCGCGGTAATCAGCGGACCGGCCGCCTGCAACAGCGCTGCCGGCCCGGAATCAAGCCTTGCCAGCGCAAAGGCGACAAGAACATTCGGGATGAAACCGTTGATCGCCCCGATCACCAGCCAGGGCACGATCTCATCGCGTGTCGGCAGGGGCACCTGCCGACGCAGCAATGTCACCACCACCAGCGTCGCCCCACCGACCAGCCCGCGGCAGGCCGCCAGCACCAGCGGCGACACTTCGCCCCGGGTCAGCTTGATCAGCAGGAAACTCGACCCCCAGGCCAGCGAGCAGAGCGCCAGATGGGTGAGGAAAAACGCCGGCGATGCCGGGCGCACCGCCCCGTTCACGAACGATAGTCGCCGTTGATCTCGACGTAGGCCTTGGTCAGATCACAGGTATAGACCGTATCGCGCCCGCGCCCCATGCCGAGCCAGACCGAGATATCGATCGCCTCGCCTCTCATGTAGGCCGAGACTGCGTCTTCCGAATAGGACGGATCGCGCGCGCCCTCATGGGCTACGCGATGCGGGCCGAACGCGATGCTGAGCCGATCGCGCTCGGCCGGTTCGCCCGCCTTGCCCACCGCCATGACCACACGGCCCCAGTTGGCGTCCTCGCCGGCCACGGCCGTTTTCACCAGTGGCGAATTGGCGATGGAAAATGCGATTTTCCGCGCCGACCGGGCCGAGACCGCGCCATTCACGGTGACCGAGACAAACTTGCGCGCACCTTCGCCGTCCTTGGCGACCTGAATGGCAAGATCAAGCAGCAGCGCGTTGAGCGCCCGCTTGAACCCGGACAGCCGCGGGTCATTGACCGCAGCGATGCGCGGGCACCCCTTGGCCGTTCCGGTCGCAAACAGCATCAGCGTGTCGGAGGTCGAGGTATCGCCATCCACCGTCACCGCATTGAAGGACGGCTTCACGCCCTTCGACAGCAGCGCCTGCAATGGTGCCGCATCGATCGCCGCATCGGTGAAGACGAACGACAGCATCGTCGCCATGTCCGGCGCGATCATGCCGGCGCCCTTGGCCATGCCGTTGAGGGTCACCTTGACGCCGTCGATGGTCGCGCTGCGCGTCGCGATCTTGGGGAAGGTATCGGTGGTCATGATGGCGCGGGCAGCGTCGAGCCAGCGCGTCCCCTCCGCCCGCCGGGCGCAATCGCCGATCACTCCATTGAACTTTGACGCCTCCAGCGGCTCGCCGATCACGCCGGTCGAGGCAAGGAAAATCTCGCCCGGCTGGACGCCGAGTTCCCGCGCGGCGATCTCGGCGGTCAGCGCCACGGCGTCGCGGCCCTTGCCCCCCGTGAAGGCGTTGGCATTGCCCGAATTGACGATCAGCGCCCGCGCCCTGCCGCCGGCAAGGTTGGCGCGGCACCAGTCGACCGGTGCCGAGGGGCATTTCGACCGCGTGAACACCCCGGCTACGCTGGTGCCTTCAGGCATCGCGACCAGCAGCACATCGGTGCGGTCCTTGTAGCGGATGCCGGCTTCGGCGGTCGCGAAGACAACCCCGTCCAGCGCCGGCAGCTTCGGCTGCTTTTTCGGCGCGAGCGGAGAAACGGGTACAGCTTTGCCGGCCATGGCAACCTCGATGTGATCTGGAGTTATTTCTTGGGTTCGGCGGGCGTCGCGGGCCCGTCCGATTCGGCGCGCTCGATCTTCGCTTCCGAGCGCAGCTTCAGGATCATCTCCTGCTGTGCCTTCTGCACGACATAGCGCGACAGCTCATCCTTGACCTCGTCGAGCGGCGGCACCGGCTTGGTGCGCTTGCCTTCGAGCTTGATGATATGCCAGCCGAATTGCGACTTGACCGGCGCGGAAACCTCGCCGGACTTGAGCGCAAAGGCGGCCTCGGCAAATTCGGGCACCATCCGGTCCTTGGTGAACCAGCCGAGATCGCCGCCTTCCTTGCCCGAGCCGGGGTCCTTGGACACCTCGCCGGCTACCTTGGCAAAATCCTCGCCCTTCTTGATCCGCTCGACAACCGCCTTGGCTTCGGCCTCCTCCTTGACAAGGATATGGCGCGCATTCGCCTCCTCTTCAGGCGGCAGGCCCTTGACGGCCTCGTCATAGAATTTCTGCAGCCTGTCGCCGGCAACGGCCGCCGCGGCTTCGCGCGCCATCATCGCTTCCATCAGCGCGCGTTCGCGCAGATAGGCCAGCTTGCGGGTGAACTCGGGCGTATCGGCAACCTTCTGCTTTTCCGCAGACCGGGCCAGCATCTTGAGGTCAAGCACATAGTCGACAAGATACTTGCGCTTCTGCTCATCGCTCATGTTGGGAATGGCACTGCCGATGTCCTCGCGCGCCAGCGCAAGGTCCTGCTCGGTGATGGCGACACCATCGATGGTGGCGACCGGCTTGGCCCCCTGTGCCAGAGCCAGCCCGGGCAGTCCAAGACAGGCGACAAGCAACAGGGAACGAAACGAAACGGCGCGCATGGGAACTCCCGTAAAAGCTGACCTTTGATCATCGGTTCGCATGAAGCGACGGAGACTTCAAGCAAGGAACAGGCACTGCATGCAACTGTGATTGAACACCGTGTCGCTATCGCATAGTCAGGGGCGGACGAACGGAGCCTGCGATGACCACCATCACCTCGGTTGCCGCGCTCGAAGCGCTGTATGGCACCCCGTCCGAAGCCGCTCTGGTCAAACAGGTGCCGCGTCTGACCGCCGATTACCGGGCACTGATCGCAGCCTCTCCGTTCTATGCGCTGGCCACCAGCGGACCTGAAGGGCTGGATTGCTCGCCGCGCGGTGATCGGAACGAGGGTATCAGGATTGTCGATGACCAGACCCTGATGCTGCCCGACCGGCGCGGCAACAACCGCATCGATTCGTTGCGGAATATCGTGCGCGATCCGCGCGTCGCCCTGCTGTTTCTGATTCCCGGCTCCGGCACGACGCTGCGGATCAACGGCCAGGCGCAGGTCTCGATCGATCCTCAGTTGCTGGCCTCGTTCGCCGTCGGGGACAAGGCGCCGCGCAGCGTCATCATCGTCAGGATCGAGACGGTATATTTCCAATGCGCCCGCGCCATTCACCGGGCGGATCTGCGGAACCCGGCACACCATGGTGCAGCCGGCCAGCTGCCGACCCCGGGGGAGATGCTGGCCCGCCTGACCGATGACCGTGTCGGTGGTGCGACCTATGACCGGGAATGGCCTGAACGGGCCAGAAAGACCATGTGGTAAGCGCTTTGAGCGCAGCAAAACCCCGGCCGTTGATTGACACTTTGGGGGGTAATCCTTATCTCGGGCTGGCACGCTCCGGGGTTTCTCCGGCGCGTGTTTGACTTTGCCGTCTTGCGCGGGACCTTTCCCCGGGTCCCGCGCATCGCCCGCAGCGCCGTCTTTGCCGACGGCAAACCCATCAGGAGCCGTCGGCTGTCGCCGGTTCCGGCCAAGGATACCCCGATGTTCGGCGCACTCGCCAAGAAGATTTTCGGCTCCTCAAACGATCGTCGCCTGAAGCAGTATCGTCCGAACATCGCGGCGATCAATGCGCTGGAACCGGAGATCGCCAAGCTCACCGATGCCGAACTCGTCGAGCGCACAACGGAATTCAAGCGGCAGATCCAGGCGGGTGAAAAGACGCTTGACGACCTGCTGGTTCCGGCCTTCGCCACCGTGCGCGAGGCGGCCAAGCGCACGCTGGGACAGCGCCATTTCGATGTCCAGCTGATCGGCGGCATGGTGCTGCATGAAGGCTCGATCGCCGAGATGCGGACCGGCGAAGGCAAGACGCTGGTTGCCACGCTGGCGGTTTACCTCAATGCGCTGTCGGGCAAGGGCGTGCATGTCGTCACCGTCAATGATTACCTCGCCAAGCGCGACTCCGAGTGGATGGGGCGGATCTACCGCTTCCTCGGGCTCACGGTCGGCGTCATCGTCCATGGACTGGATGATGCCGAGCGCGCAGCGGCTTACGCCTGCGACATCACCTACGGGACCAACAACGAATACGGCTTCGACTACCTGCGCGACAACATGAAGTACGACATGGCGCAGATGGTCCAGCGCGGCCACAATTTCGCGATCGTCGACGAGGTGGATTCGATCCTCGTCGACGAAGCGCGCACGCCGCTGATCATCTCCGGCCCGCTCGATGATCGCTCGGAACTCTACAACGCGATCGACCACGTCATTCCGCGCCTCGTGAAGTCGGACTACGATCTCGACGAGAAACAGCGCACCGTGGCGCTGACCGAGGCCGGCACCGAAAAGATCGAGCAGCTGCTGACCGAAAGCGGCCTGCTCAAGGACGGCTCGCTCTATGATGCCGGCAATGCCACGCTGGTGCACCACATGAACCAGGCGCTGCGCGCCCACACGCTGTTCACCAAGGACAAGGACTACATCGTCCACAACGGCGAGGTCGTCATCATCGACGAGTTCACCGGCCGCATGATGCCCGGCCGCCGCTATTCGGAAGGGCTGCATCAGGCGCTGGAGGCCAAGGAGCATGTCCAGGTCCAGCCCGAGAACCAGACGCTGGCCTCGATCACCTTCCAGAACTACTTCCGCCTCTACGACAAGCTCGCCGGAATGACCGGTACGGCGGCGACCGAGGCAGAGGAATTCCAGCAGATCTACAATCTCGAAGTGGTCGAGATCCCGACCAACATGCCGGTCCGGCGGCAGGATGACGACGACGAGGTCTATCGCACATCCAACGAGAAATACGCCGCCATCGTCAAGCTGATCGACGAATGCCAGCAGCGCGGCCAGCCGGTTCTGGTCGGAACAACCTCGATCGAGAAATCCGAGGAACTGGCCGAATTTCTCAAGAACGACGGCTTCAAGCAGATCGATCTGGGCGATGCCAACGCCTTCGCACCACTCTACCGCGCCGCCCATGGCGGCAAGCCGGAAAAGATCTTTGCCGTCCTCAACGCCCGCTTCCATGAGCAGGAAGCCCATATCGTCGCGCAGGCCGGCGTTCCCGGCGCGGTGACGATCGCCACCAACATGGCCGGCCGTGGCACCGACATCCAGCTTGGCGGCAATATCGACATGCGCCTCAGGCAGGAACGCGGCGATCTCGAGGAGGACTCCGACGCCTGGCGCGCCCGCGCCGACGAGATGCGCAATGAGGTTGCGATCCTCAAGGAAAAGGCCTCGGCTGCCGGTGGTCTTTATGTCATCGGCACCGAGCGGCACGA
>CALCZO010000092.1 GCA_937903315.1 uncultured Alphaproteobacteria bacterium | reverse complement strand
ATACCCCTACGCTCAAGGGCTCCATTTCCCTCAAGGGCGGCCGGTTCGACGATCTGTCGTTCAAGAAGTATCGCGAGACGATCGATCCCAAGAGCGCGAACATCGTCCTGTTCTCGCCGGCCGAGGCCGACAAGGGCTATTATGCTGATCTCGGCTGGGTGGCGCCGGCCGGCAGCGCTGTGGCCGCGCCCAATGCCGAGACGCTCTGGCAGTCGTCTGGTGGCACGCTGACGCCGTCGAGCCCGGTGACGCTGACCTATGACAACGGCCAGGGCCAGGTGTTCACCCGCACGGTCGCGGTCGACGACAAGTCGATGTTCACGATCACCGACAAGGTCGAGAACAAGGCCGCCGCCCCGGTGTCGCTGTCGCCCTATGGCCGGATCTCCCGGATCGGCGCACCGGCGGTGGAGGGCATCTATGTGCTGCACGAAGGCCTGATCGGCTTCATGGGCGAGCACAAGCTGCAGGAAATCGTCTACAAGGACATGGACAAGGTCCGCTCCAAGACGTTCAAGGACGCGACCGGCGGCTGGCTCGGATTTACCGACAAATACTGGGCCTCTGCCATCATTCCCGAGCAGTCCAAGGTCTATTCGGCGGCCTTCGGCGTCACTGCCGGCACGTTGCCCGTCTACGAGACGGCAGCGGTCGAGAACCCGCTGGCCATCGCGCCGGGCCAGAGCGTGACCTCGACGATGCGGTTGTTTGCGGGCGCCAAGGAAGTCGGCGTCATCGATCACTACGAGACGACCCTCAATATCTCCAACTTCGAACTGATGATCGACTGGGGCTGGTTCCACTTCCTCACCAAGCCCTTGTTCAAGCTGATGGATTTCATCAACAAGTCGGTTGGCAACTTCGGTGTGGCGATTTTGATCGTCACCGTTCTGGTCAAGATGCTGTTCTTCCCGCTTGCCAACAAGTCGTATCGCTCGATGGCGATGATGAAGGAAGCGGCGCCTGAGATGCAGGCGATCAAGGAGCGGTTTGCTGACGATCGTGTACGCCAGCAGCAGGAGATGATGGAGCTGTACAAGAAAAAGCAGATCAATCCGATGGCGGGTTGTTTGCCGATTTTGGTGCAGATTCCGGTCTTCTTTGCCCTCTACAAGGTGATTTATGTCACCATCGAGATGCGGCAGGCCCCGTTCTTTGGCTGGATCAGGGATTTGTCGGCACCCGATCCGACCTCGATCTTCAATCTGTTTGGCCTGCTGCCCTATACGCTGCCGAACTGGTCCCTGCTCCAGCTTGGCGTCTGGCCGGTCATCATGGGCATCACCATGTGGCTGCAGATGAAGATGAATCCCGAGCCGCCGGACCCGGTCCAGAAGCAGATCTTCGGCTGGATGCCGCTGATCTTCACCTTCATGCTGGCGACCTTCCCGGCCGGTCTGGTGATCTACTGGGCCTGGAACAACCTGCTCTCGGTCATCCAGCAGTATGTCATCATGCGCAAACTGGGCGTGAAGGTCGAGCTCTGGGACAACCTGAAGGCGACCTTCGGCAAAAAGAAGTGACTGGCAGCGCACCTTCCGCGCCGCCGGTCGACCCCGATTTCGTCGAGATCGGACGGCGGTTGTTCGCCGGCGAATCGGCGTTCTTCTGGTCCTCGTCGGCGATTGCCAACCTGCCGCCGGCCCGCGGCATCGAGATTGCCTTCGCCGGTCGCTCGAATGTCGGAAAATCCTCGCTGATCAACGCGCTCACCGGACGGCACGCGCTCGCCCGCACCTCGCAGACGCCGGGACGGACGCAGCAGCTCAACTTCTTCCGCGTCAGCGACGATCTCAGCATCGTCGATATGCCGGGCTACGGTTTTGCCGCCGTCGGCAAGCAGAAGGTCGCGGCCTGGACCGGGCTGATCCATGACTACCTGCGCGGCCGGGCGACCCTGGCCCGTGTGTTCCTGTTGATCGACGCCCGTCATGGCCTGAAGGACACCGATGCGCCGGTGCTCGATACGCTGCACAAGGCCGCTGTGTCGTATCAGATCGTGCTGACCAAGACCGACGCGGTTGGACGCGCCGAGCGCGAGCGCCTGACCGAGACGCTGCTGGCGATGCTGAAAAAACACCCTGCCGCCTATCCGGAGATCATCGCCACCTCATCCAAGGACGGCGATGGGATCGCTGACCTTCGTGCGGCGATCGCGCGGCTGCTGGCGGAACGGACCGGGGGCTGACATGACCGCAACGCGGCTTCATCTTGTGCTCGCCGGCCTGTTCGGCGTCTGCGGTGTCGCGCTGCTGGCGGCCGGCGCGCATCTCGCCGGCTCCAACGCCTCGACCGCCGGGTTGATGCTGGTGCTGCATGCGAGCGCGGTGATCGCGCTGACGGCGGCACGCCGGTCCGGCCTTGTCGGCAATGCCAGCGCGAGGGTCGGCGTGTCGCTGATTCTGGTTGGCGTCGCCCTGTTTTCGGCCGATCTCGCCGTGCGCGCCTTTGATGCCGGACGGCTGTTTGCGTTTGCCGCGCCGATCGGCGGCTCGCTGACCATTGCCGGCTGGCTGGTCGTGTCGCTGGCGGCGGCAATCAAGCGCGACTGAGCCGTCGATCGGGGCTTAACAGCGGGCCGGCAATTGCCTAAGGATGAGGCGGCGTCGGAGTGATCCGGCACCGTTCATGCCATTGCCAGGGATTGACCCGCCGATGTCCGACTTCAATCTGCCCGATGTCCATGTCCAGGCCGAGGTGATCAGTCAGGCGCTGCCGCACATGCAGCGCTATGATCAGCAGACCGTTGTGATCAAGTACGGCGGCCACGCCATGGGCGACAAGAATGCCCAGGAGGATTTCGCCGAGGATGTGGTGCTGCTCGAACAGGCCGGCGTCCACCCGATCGTTGTCCACGGCGGCGGGCCGCAGATTGGCCGGATGCTCGAAAAGCTCGGCATCAAGAGCGAGTTCAGGGCCGGCCTGCGCGTGACCGACAAGGCGACGGTCGAGATCGTCGAGATGGTGCTCGCCGGCTCGATCAACAAGCAGATGGTCGGCTGGATTTCAGCGGAAGGCGGCAAGGCGATCGGCCTGTGCGGCAAGGACGGCAACATGGTGACGGCGCGCAAGCTGACCCGCACCATGGTCGATCCCGACAGCAACATCGAGAAGGTGGTTGATCTCGGCTTTGTCGGCGATCCGCACAAGGTCGATCGGTCGCTGCTCGATTCAGTTCTGAAGGCCGAGCTGATCCCGGTGATCGCGCCGGTCGCGGCGGGCGAGGACGGCGAGACCTACAACGTCAATGCCGACACCTTCGCCGGCGCCATCGCGGGGGCGATGAAGGCCAAGCGGCTGCTGCTGCTGACCGATGTGCCCGGCGTGCTCGACAAGAACAAGAAGCTGATCGAGACCCTGACGGTTGACCAGTGCCGCCAGCTGATTGCCGATGGCACGGTGACGGGCGGCATGATCCCCAAGATCGAGACCTGCATCTATGCCATCGAGCGCGGGGTCGAAGGGGTGGTCATCCTCGACGGCAAGGTGCCGCATGCGGTGCTGCTGGAACTGCTGACCGACCACGGGGCGGGCACGCTGATCACGCGCTGAACCCGCTCGGTCACGAAAGGGCATGGCCGATGGGCGAGGGCGCGGCTGATACAGAAACAACCGCCGGCCCCGCCGATGGTCTTGTCAATGCGGCGGTCTATGATCGCGGGGTCAGGGTCGAACGGATCGGCATCGAGGGCGCCGGGCTCTGGATCGGCAAGCCCGGTCATGTCGTCTGGATCGGCCTGCATGAGCCGGATGGCCACCTGCTGCGACGGCTTCAGGCCGAATTCCAGTTGCATGATCTGGCGATCGAGGATGCCGGCAAGGCCCACCAGCGACCCAAGGTCGAGCAATATGGCGACGGCCTGTTCATCGTCGCCCGCACGGCCCAGATGGAAGCGGGGCGGGCGGCCTTCGGCGAGACGCATCTGTTCATCGGGCGCGGCTATGTCATCACCGTGCGCCATGGCGCCTCGCGGTCCTACACCCCGGTACGCGAACGCTGCGAGGCCAATCCCGCGCTGCTGGCGCAGGGCGAGGATTTCATCCTCTATGCCGTGCTCGACTTCATCGTCGACAACACCATGGACGTCATTTCCTCCATCCATGACGAGATCGAGGATCTCGAGGACCTCGTGCTGACGCGGGTCCTCAACAAGGACGATGTCGAGCAGCTCCATTTGCTCCGGCGCGATCTGCTGCGTCTGCGCGGTGCGGTGCTGCCGCTGGTCGATGTCTGCCGCTGGCTGGAAAATTCGACCCATCTGGCCATCGACGAGGCGATGCGGCACCTGTTCCGCGATGTCACCGATCATATCCGGCGCGTGCAGGAGGAAATCGAATCCTCGCGTGAGGTGCTGGCCTTCGCCTTCGAAGCGAGCCTGATGATCGGCCAGTCGCAACAGACCGAAATCACGCGCAAGCTGTCGTCATGGGCTGCGATTCTGGCCGTTCCCACGGCTGTGGCGGGCATCTACGGCATGAACTTCGACGTAATGCCGGAATTGAAATGGACCTATGGCTATCCGGTGGTTCTCGTCGCGATTCTGGCCTGCTGCGGTGTCCTGTTCTGGCGCTTCCGGAAGAACGGCTGGCTCTGAGCCGCTGCTGTGGCGGCCTCAGGACAGTGCGATGCAACAAAGGGCTGGTCAAAGTCCACCGGGCAGGTCTAGGCTGGTGCCCGCGGCGGCGTTGGGGCGGGAGTCCTCCGCGCTGCCGGGGTCTCGGGGGGAGAAGCGGATGCTGTCGTTGATGAGATGCCTGCTTGGTATGCTGTGCGATGCGGCCGGGGTGCTGTCCGCTGTCTTTCTGGTCATTCTGTTCGGCCTGATGATCGTGATGTCGGGCGGGCGGCAGTTCGGCCTCAATATCCCGGCCGGGGATGATTTTGCCGCCTGGGCGATGGTCGCTGTCGCCTTTCTCGGGCTTGCGCACACCTATCGCCGGGGCGAGATGATCCGTGTCGGCTTCGTCATCGAACGGCTCACCGGCGGTGTGCGCCGGTTTATGGAGACTTTCTGCCTCGTCGTCGGGCTGGTGTTCACGGGCTTTTTCGCGCGCCATGCCTTCCAGTTGTCGTTCGATTCCTGGCGGTTCGACGACATGTCGCAGGGCTCGGTCGCGGTGCCGTTGTGGATCCCGCAGGTCGCGATGGTGGTTGGCTTGAGCCTGCTGGCGCTGGCGATGCTCGACGATCTGATCCGCGTGCTGAGCGGCGATCGGGCGAGCTACGAGAAGGACCCGCCGAAAACCGCCGAGGAACTGATCGAGCGCGTGGCGCAGGGCGGAGGCGTCTGAGATGGCCACTTCGCTCGGCCTTGTCGAACTGGCGCTGCTGCTGCTGATGTTCATGATCACCATCCTCGGCTCGGGGGTGTGGATTTCCATCGGGCTGGCGCTGGTCGGTCTGCTCGCGATGGTGCTGACCACCAACGTGCCGATCGGGACGGTGCTGGCAACGACGGTGTGGAGTGCCTCGGCCTCCTGGACGCTGGCCGCGCTGCCGCTGTTCATCTGGATGGGCGAGATCCTGTTCCGAACCCGGCTGTCGGAGGAGATGTTCCGTGGCCTCGCGCCGTGGCTGCAATGGCTTCCGGGCCGGCTGCTGCATGTCAATGTCGTCGGCTGCGGGATTTTCGCGGCGGTGTCGGGTTCGTCGGCGGCAACCTGCGCCACCATCGGCAAGATTGCCCTGCCCGAACTCGAGCGGCGCGGCTACAACGAGAGCATGGCACTAGGCTCGCTCGCCGGCTCTGGCACGCTCGGCCTGCTGATCCCGCCGTCAATCCCGATGGTCGTCTATGCGGTGACCGCCAACGTTTCGGTGTTGCAGGTGTTTCTCGCCGGCTTCATTCCCGGCGCGCTGGTGATGGCGCTCTATTCAGGCTACATCATGGGCTGGTCGCTGCTCAATCCGGGCAAGACGCCGGATCGTGATCCGCCGATGTCGCTGATGGCCAAGCTGCGGCACTCGAAAAAGCTGATCCCGATCCTCATGCTGATCGGCGGTGTGTTCCTGTCGCTGATCCTCGGCATCGCCACGGCGACCGAATGCGCCGCCTGGGGCGTCGTCGGTGCGTTGCTGCTGGCCTGGTGGAGCGGCACGCTGAACTGGGGGACGTTTTCCGAAAGCGTGATGAGTGCCGCGCGGCTGACGGCGATGATCATGCTGATTCTGGCCGGCGCGGCCTTCACCACGGCGGCGATGGCCTATACCGGCATCCCGGCTGCGCTGGCTGCATGGGTCGAGACCAAGGGCCTGTCGCCGATGATGCTGATCGCGGCACTGACGGTGATGTACATCATCCTCGGCTGCCTGATCGACGGGATCTCGATGATCGTGCTGACGGCGGTGATCGTGCTGCCGATGGTGCAGAAGGCCGGATTCGATCTGGTCTGGTTCGGGGTCTACCTCGTGATTCTGGTCGAGATGGCACAGATCACCCCGCCGGTCGGCTTCAACCTGTTCGTGCTCCAGAACATGAGCGGCAAGGACACCTTCACGGTCGCCCGGGCGGCGTTGCCGTTCTTCCTCTTGCTCAACGTCGCGGTGGTCATCATCACGGCGTTTCCCAAGATCGTTCTGTTCTTGCCGAAACTTGTTTTTCCAGATTGACTGCCTTCACAGACCAGACAGGGAGAGTGTAATGTTTCGTCGTACCGTGATCACTGGCATCAGCGTTGCCTTCGGCGCGCTGATGGTTGCAGGTGCCGCCCAGGCTCAGACCAAATGGAACCTGCCGGCCGCATATTCCAATTCCAATTTCCACACCGAGAACCTGATCCAGTTCGCCAAGGACGTCGATGCGGCGACCGGCGGCAAGCTGCAGATCACCGTGCATGGCAATGCCTCGCTGTTCAAGGCACCGGAGATCAAGCGCGCCGTGATGAGCGGGCAGGCGCAGGTCGGCGAGGTGCTGATCTCGCTGCACGAGAACGAGGACCCGGTGTTCGGCATTGACGTCGTGCCGTTCCTCGCGACCTCGTTTGCCGATGCCAGGAAGCTCTGGGCCGTGTCGAAGGACGCGACGGAAAAGAAGCTCGCCTCGCAGGGGCTGATGGTGCTGATGGCCGTTCCGTGGCCGCCGCAGGGACTGTACGCCAAGAAGGACATCAATTCGGTTGATGACATGAAGGGCATCAAGTTCCGCTCCTACAACGCCGGCACGGCGCGTATCGCGGAACTGGCCGGCGCGCAGGCCGTGACGGTTCAGGCGGCCGAACTGCCGCAGGCGCTCGCCACCGGTGTCGTCACCTCGTTCATCTCGTCGGGCGCGACCGGTGTCGATTCCAAGGTCTGGGAATCGCTGACCCATTTTTATGACGCGCAGGCGTGGCTGCCCAAGAACATCACCTTCGTCAACAAGGCGGCGTTCGATGCCCTGCCGAAGGATCAGCAGGAGGCGCTCGTCAAGACCGCCAAGGTGGCCGAGGAGCGCGGCTGGAAGCGCAGCGAGGAACTCGCCGGCTTCTATCTCAAGGAACTCGGCTCCAAGGGCATGAAGGTCGGCCCGCCGTCTGCGGCTCTTGCCGCTGGCCTCAAGAAGTTCGGCGAGGACCTGACCGCCGGCTGGATGAAGCGCGCGGGCGATGCCGGCAAGGTGATCGTCGACGCCTATAACAAGAAGTAATCGTTTCGCCTCTGAATGATGAGAGCCCGCCGTTATGGCGGGCTCTCGCATTGGGCAGCGCGCTGAATCCTCGCGCGGAGGCGCTGGCCTAGGCCTTTGCCGTCTCCAGCGCCTTCCACATCGCGATATCGCGCTCGGCTGTCCAGATCACCGGATGATCGATCCCGCGCGCCTCGTCATACGCGCGCGAGACGTTGAACGGCAGGCAATGCTCGTAGATCGCGTAATGGCCGAACGGCCCGTCCATCGCGCTCCGCACCGAATCGTATGCCGCCTTCAGGCTGTCGCCGCGGGAGACAGCATCAGCCACCGTCGAATACAGCATGGTCAGGAAATTGGTTGTCCCGGCCAGCGCCGCCGCGACGTTCGGCTTGCCGATCACCGCATCGCCCCGCCCCGGAACCAGCGCGACGGGATCGTATTTCGCCAGTGTCTTGAGGGTCTTGGGCCAGTCGCGGTAATGGGCGTCGCCGCAGTAGCAGGCCGATTTGTACTCGACCAGATCGCCCGAGAACATCACGTTGGCATCAGGCACATAGGCGATCGTGTCGCCGGCCGTATGCCCGCGCCCTGGCTGGGCGATCCGCACTTCGCGCTTGCCAAGCCAGACCGACAGTTCGCCGGCAAACGTCATCGTCGGCCAGGTCAGGCCTGGAATCGTCTCGCGGCCCTGGAACAGGCGGGGGAAACGGCCGATCTCGCTCGCCATGTCCTGTTCGCCCCGTTCGACGATCAGGTCGCGCGTCGCACTTGAGGCGATGACCGCATGGGCGTCGCAATAGGCCGAGGCGCCCAGCACGCGCACGGCGTGGTAATGCGACAGCAGGACATAGCGGATCGGCTTGTCGGTGACCGAGCGCACCTTCGCGATGACATCCTCGGCCATCGCCGGGGTTGCCTGCGCATCGACGATCATGACGCCATCATCGCCGATGATCACGCCGGTATTGGGGTCGCCTTCGGCGGTATAGGCATAAAGCCCCTCGCCGAGCCGCGTGAACGACACCTTCTTGGGCGTCATGTCATTGGTCGAGGCAAAGCCGCTCATCCCCGCGCCTCCGCCTGTTCGATCCCCTGTTCGATGGCGCCGAAGATCGAATGGCCACGGGCGTCCTTCATCTCGATCCGCACCGTGTCGCCGAAGGCGAGAAAATCGGTCGTCGGCTTGCCGTTGAGGATCGTCTCGACCATCCGCATCTCGGCGATGCAGGAATAGCCGCGTCCGCCATCGGCAATCGGCCGGCCCGGCCCGCCGCCGGGATCGCGGTTCGACACCGTGCCCGAGCCGATGATCGCACCGGCGGAGAGCGCGCGCGTGCGCACCGCATGGGCGATGAGCTGGGCAAAATCGAACGTCATATCCTCGCCCGCCTCCGGCTTGCCGAACGGCTTGCCGTTGAGGAACGACAGCAGAGGGCGATGGACCTTGTGGCCGGCCCAGGCCTCGCCCAGCTCATCCGGGGTCACGGCGACGGGCGAGAACGCCGTCGACGGCTTCGACTGATAAAAACCGAAGCCCTTGGCCAGTTCGCCGGGAATGAGGTTGCGCAGCGAGACGTCGTTGACCAGCATCACAAGGCGGATGGCGGACGCGGCGGCCTCCGCGCTCGCGCCCATCGGCACATCGCCGGTAATCACCGCGACTTCCGCCTCCAGATCGATGCCGAAGGCGGCGGTCGGCATCCGGATCGGATCGCGCGGGCCGAGAAACGCGTCCGATCCGCCCTGATACATCAGCGGGTCGGTCCAGAACGTCGCCGGCATCTCCGCCCCGCGCGCCTTGCGCACCAGTTCGACGTGGTTCACATAGGCCGACCCGTCCTGCCACGAATAGGCCCGCGGCAAGGGAGCGGCGCAATCATGCTCGTGGAACCGCTGCGCCGGCACCGACCCGTGCTCGAGCTGTTCGGCCAGCACCTCCAGCGCCGGGGCATAGCGGTCCCAGCCATCGAGCGCCTGCTGCAGCGTACGGCAGATCACCGCCGCCTCGGTGTAACGGGTCAGGTCCCGGCTGACGACGACGAGACGCCCGTCGCGCGAGCCGTCCTTGAGAGTAGCGAGTTTCATGGCTGTCCTTACCGTTCGCGCCGCCTGGGATCGAAATGATCGTTCAGCGCGTGACCGTAATCAATGTAGCTGTCCTGCAATTCCGGTGCATTGAGCGCATAGGCGGTGATCATCTGGGGAAAGCGCGTCTCCAACATGAAGGCCATGGTGCTTTCGAGCTTGTGCGGCTTGAGATCGACCGTCGAGTTTGTCTCGAAACTGTCGACATCCGGCCCATGCGGCAACATCGTGTTGTGCAGCGAGAAGCCGCCCGGCACGAACCCTTCGGGCTTGGCATCATACTGGCCATAGATCAGCCCCATGAACTCGCTCATGCAGTTCATGTGATACCACGGCGGGCGGAAGGTGTTCTCGGCCACCATCCAGCGTTCGGGGAAACACACGAAATCGATGTTCGCGGTCCCCGCCGTTTCGGAGGGCGAGGTCAGCACCGTGAAGATCGACGGATCGGCATGATCGAACAGCAGCGGACCGACCGGCGAGAAGCGGCTGAGATCATATTTGTAGGGCGCGTAATTGCCGTGCCAGGCAACGACATCGAGCGGCGAGTGCTTCAGCTCGGTCGCCCACAGCGTGCCACCCCATTTGACATACATCGCCGTCGGCGCGTCCCTGTCCTCGTACCAGGCGACGGGCGCGTAGAAATCGCGCTGGTTGGCGAGGCAGTTGGCGCCGATCGGTCCGCGCTCGGGCAGGGTGAAGGCACCGCCGTAGTTCTCGCACAGATAGCCGCGCGCCGCGCCCTGACCCGCCGGCAGTTCGACCCGGAACTTGACCCCGCGCGGGATGACGGCGATCTCGCCCGGTGTGATGTCGATCAGGCCGAATTCGGTCGCCAGCCTCAGTCCGCCCATCTCGGGCACGATCATCAGTTCGCCATCGGCGTTGTAGAAGCACTCGTCGACCATCGAGCGCGTGACGAGATAGATCGAGGCCGACATGCCCGCGGTGGCGTGGGCATCGCCCGCCGTGGTGATGGTGCGCACGCCTTGCAGGAATGACAGTTTTTCGGACGGCAGCGGCAGTGGCGACCAGCGATAGGGCGCGGGCGGCGCCTCGACCTCGACGGCCGGAGCGGTCCGCCACAGGCCGATGTCGGCCTTGGTGAACCGGCCCCAGTGCTTGACCGTCGGCCTGATGCGGTAGAGCCACGAGCGTTCGTTGGAGGCGCGCGGCGCGGTGAACGGCGATCCCGACAACTGCTCGGCATAGAGCCCGTAGGCGCAGCGTTGCGGCGAATTGCGGCCGATCGGCAGAGCGCCGTCCAGCGCCTCGGTCTCGAACCCGTTGCCGAAGCCGGACATGTAGTTGAGGTCCATACCATCCCCTCCTTCGCGACAAAAAGTCACATATGTTACTATCTGTCGGATAGCCGGCAAGTCCGGCCTGTGTCAATCACCCGCGGCCGTTCAGTTGCTGGAACGTGCCGCCCTCGGCGGCAATCTCGATCATCAGGGCGGAGGCTTCAAACCCCGGCCCGTCGCGCCCCTGCATCGGCTTGAGCACTTTCAGCAGCGCCGGCAGGCCGATCCGGTCAGCCTCATGCATCGGCCCGCCGCGCCAGGCCGGATAGCCATAGCCGTTGACCAGCACGACATCGATATCGAGCGGGCGCTGGGCGATGCCTTCGGCGACGATCTTGGCCCCCTCGTTGACCATGGCGGCCAGAACGCGGTTGTGGATCTCCTCAGCCCCTATGCTGCGCCGCGCAATGCCACGGGCGGCGGAATGGGCGATGATCAGATCATTGACCTCGGCATCGACGATCCGCTTGCCGTCCTCATAGCGGTACCAGCCCCTGCCGGCCTTCTGGCCGAACCGTCCCGCCTCGCAGAGGTGATCGGCAATCGGCACAGTGCGTTCGTCAGCCGGGCGGCTCAGCGCCAGCCGTTTGCGCCGCGCCCAGGCGATGTCGAGCCCGGCAAGATCCTGCACCGCAAACGGGCCCATCGCAAAGCCGTAGGCCTCAAGCGCGGCGTCGATCTCGTGGGGCAGCGCGCCTTCCTCAAGCATGAATTCGCATTGGGTCCGGTAGCGCGCCATGATCCGGTTGCCGATGAACCCGTCGCAGACGCCGCAGACGACGGCGATCTTCTTCAGCCGCTTGCCGAGCGCGACGGCGGTCGCCAGCACATCCGGGCCGGTGCGCCGCGCCCGCACGATCTCGAGCAGCTTCATCACATGGGCGGGCGAGAAGAAATGCAGCCCGACGACATTGTCCGGCCGGTCGAGCACCGCAGCCATCGCATCGATGTCGAGATAGCTGGTGTTGGTGGCAAGGATGCAATCGGGCCGGGTGATGGCTTCTAGGCTCGCCAGCAGCTTCTGCTTGACCTCCATGTCCTCGAACACCGCCTCGACGACGAGATCGGCTCCAGCCACTGCGCCGATGCCGACGGCGAAGGTTGTGGCCGCCAGCCGCGCGGCCTTGGCCTCCGGCGTGATGCGGCCGCTGCGGATCATCCGGTCATAGAGGCCGCCGATGCGCTCGCGGCCGCGCTCGAGTGCATCGGCCGTTGTCTCGACCAGAGTGACTGCGAACCCCGCTTCGATGAAGGCGACGGCGATGCCCGACCCCATCGTGCCGGCGCCGATGATGCCGACCTGCTGAACCGCGCGCGGCGTCACGCCTTCGATATCGCGCACGCGCGCGACCTCGCGCTCGGCAAAGAACAGGTGGCGCAGCGCTTTCGACTGGTCCGAGGCGACAAGATCGAGGAAGGCCGCGCGCTCGCGCGCCAGTCCATCCGGCAGCGGGGCCGTTGCCGCCAGCGCGACGAGATCGGCGATGATGCCCGGCGCGATCCGCCCGCGCGCGTCCTTGCGGGCGCGGGCCGTGGCGGCGGCGATCGCTTCATCCGGCGAAGAGGGCGGCGTCAGGGCGCCGGTGCGGCGCAGCGGCTGCCCGGCCAGCGCGCTGGCATGGGCGATGGCGCCAGCGCGTAGATCCCCCTCGATCACCGCATCGGCAAGGCCGATCCGCACCGCTTCGGCGGCATCGACCATCCGGCCTGATGTGGCGATGTCGACTGCGGCGGCGATGCCGGTCAGGCGCGGCAGGCGCTGCGTGCCGCCCGCGCCGGGGCACAGGCCGAGCTTGACCTCCGGCAGGCCGACATGGCTGCCGGCGGCGATGACGCGGGCATGCGCGGCAAGGCCGATCTCGCAGCCGCCGCCGAGCGCGGTGCCATGCCAGGCGGCGACGACCGGCTTGGTCGTGGCCTCGATCCGGTTCAGGACATCGGGCAGGATCGGCTCCATCGGCGGCTTGCCGAATTCGCTGATATCGCCGCCGGCTGTGAATGTCCGCCCGGCCCCGGCGATGACGATGGCGGCCACGTCCGGATCAGCCTCCGCCGCCTCGAGCGCACCCAGAAGTCCGGCACGCACGGCTTGCGAGGCGGCATTGACCGGAGGCGAAGCGATCTCGATCAGCGCGACATTACCCTCCATCCAGAGGTGGACGGGGCCGAAGGAACGGACAGCGGTTGACATGGACAATCCTGCGATCTTGCAAAGCACGATGCCAGTGTTGCGCGCCCGCGCCTCAAGCACAAGCGGCGAGGCTCTCTACAGGATCAGGCTTCTGCGAAAGGAGGGATCAGCACTCGGTCTGGCAGAACAGTTCGTACATCAGCCCGATCAGCCGCTCGACCTGCACGCTGGCGACAGAATAGTAGATTGTCTGGGCCTCGCGCCGGGTCTTGACGAGGTGGTCCTCGCGCAGGCGCGCCAGATGCTGCGACAGGGCGGACTGGCTCAGCCCAACCGATTCCTGCAACGCGCCGACCGATCGCTCGCCCTTGTGCAGCTCGCACAGGATCATCAGGCGGTGGCGATTGGCCAGCGCCTTGAGAAATTCCTCAGCCTTGCCGGCCTGGGAGACGAGTTTTTCGACTTGCATCGGGTTTATATTAGTCTATCCTAATATGAAGTCAAGCCGGGATGGTCCGGCACCCTTGAACAGACGAGACAGGACATGATCGAGAACTGGCCCGAAGCCACCAAGGCATTTTCCGCCAATCTGCGCAACCTGCGCGGCGGCGCCCCCGACGTTATGAAGGCATTTTCCGGTCTCGCGCAAGCGGCGCTTGCGCCCAAGGCGCTCGACACAAAGACCAAGGAACTGATCGCGCTGGCCATCGGCGTCGCGGTCCGCTGCGACGATTGCATCGCCTTCCACGTCAAGGCCTGCATCGAGCAGGGTGCGACCAAGGATGAAATTCTCGAAACCCTGGCCATGGCGATGTACATGGGCGCCGGCCCTTCGGTGATGTATGCCAGCCATGCGCTTGCGGCCTATGATCAGATGGCCGAGAAGAAGTAAGGGACGGCGATGGGCATCGGCTCTCTTTTCGGTCGCCTGATGGGTGGCGGCGCGGCGTCGACCGGCTTTGACGCAGTCAAGGCCGCGGTCGAGAATGGCTCGGCCACCATCATCGACGTGCGCGAGGCGCATGAATTTGCCGGCGGGCACATTCCCGGGTCGATCAACCTGCCGCTGTCGCGGTTCGATCCGGCCCGCGTGCCGACTGGCAAGCCGGTGATCGCGGTTTGCCTGTCGGGCGCGCGATCGGGGCAGGCGACCTCGATCTGCGCACGGGCCGGTCGCGAGGATGTCACCAATTTTTCCGGCGGCATCGCGATCTGGCGCTTGCAGGGCGGCGCGCTGACCCGCTGACCCCTTGCATCGGGGCGGCGAAGCGGAAACAATCCTGGGGCCGATCCACGACCCCGGAGTTGCGTCATGCGCCGTCATATCCTTGCCATCGATCAGGGCACGACGTCGTCGCGCGCCATCGTGTTCGACGGACACGCGCGGATTGTCGGCATCGGGCAGGAGGAGTTTCCCCAGCATTTTCCGCGCTCAGGCTGGGTCGAGCATGATCTGGAAGACATCTGGGCGACCACGAGCCGGTCGTGGCAGAAAGCGCTCGCGGCCGCCGGTCTCCAGCCCTCGGATATCGCCGCCATCGGCATCACCAACCAGCGCGAAACGACCGCGATCTGGGAGCGGGCCAGTGGCCGGCCGATCCACCCCGCGATCGTCTGGCAGGACCGGCGCACAGCCGCCCATTGCGCCCGGCTGAAGGCGGACGGGAACGAGGCGATGGTCGCCGCCCGCACCGGGCTGGTGCTCGATCCGTATTTCTCCGCCACCAAGATCGCCGCAATTCTCGACGCCGTCCCCGGCGCGCGGACGCAGGCGATGCGCGGGGAACTGGCTTTTGGCACCATCGACAGCTTCCTGCTCTGGCGGCTGACCGGCGGCGTCAGCCATCTCACCGACGCCACCAACGCCTCGCGGACGATGCTGCTGAACATCCATGACGGCACGTGGGACGACGAGTTGCTGCGTCTGTTTGACGTACCTGCCGCCCTGCTGCCCGAGGTGCGTGACTGCGCGGCCGAATTCGGCATCACGGACCGGGCGGTGTTCGGCGCCGCCGTGCCGGTGCTCGGCATCGCCGGCGACCAGCAGGCCGCCACCGTGGGGCAGGCGTGTTTTGCGCCGGGCATGATGAAATCGACCTATGGAACGGGGTGTTTCGCGCTGCTCAACACCGGCACAACGGCCGTGGCGTCATCCAGCCGGCTGCTGACCACGATCGCCTATCAGCTGGGCGGAGTGCGCACGTATGCGCTCGAAGGCTCGATCTTCATCGCCGGCGCCGCCGTGCAATGGTTGCGCGACGGGCTTGGCGTCATCGAACGGGCAGACCAGACCGGCGCTATGGCCGAAGCGGCCGACCCGGCGCAGGATGTCTATCTCGTCCCGGCCTTCACCGGTCTGGGCGCGCCGCACTGGGACGCCGAGGCACGGGGGGCCTTGTTCGGCCTGACGCGTGGCACCGGGCCGAACGAACTGGCCCGCGCCGCGCTTGAAAGCGTCTGTTACCAGACCGCAGACCTCGTCGCAGCGATGCGGGCTGATTGGGCGGATGCCGCCAGTGCCGGCACGGTGCTGCGCGTCGATGGCGGAATGGTCGCCTCCGACTGGACGATGCAGCGGCTTGCCGACCTGCTCGATGCGCCGGTCGACCGACCGAAGGTGATGGAGACGACAGCGCTCGGCGCGGCCTATCTCGCCGGCTGGCAGGCCGGGCTGTATGCCGATCCCGCGACGTTCGCCGGTGCATGGGCGCTCGAACGGCGGTTCGTGCCAACCATGGCGGCCTCTGAACGGACCCGCAGGCTGGCCGGCTGGAGGGATGCGGTCGGCCGCACGCTGAGCCGGTAGAACGGACGGCTATCCGATCCGGCGTCCGCTGGCCGCATCGAACAGATGAACGGCATGGTGCGGGATGTCGAAGGCAAGCGACTCGGCCTTCGGGTCCGCTGATTTGGGCGGCGCCTGAATGACGAAATCTTCGCCGCCGAACGTGCTGTGATAGAGCCGCGAAGGGCCAAGCTCCTCGACGAAATTGACCGCCGTCCGGTGCGTGCCGGCTGCGCCCAGCACCACTTCGTCAGGCCTGATGCCGACCAGCACGGCGGTCCCGGTCGCCACCGAGCCGGTTGAACAGGCCACCATCGTGTCGGCAAGCTGGACCATGCCGGGCGCGCTGACCACGCCCTTGACGAGATTCATTGCCGGCGAACCGATGAACGTGGCAACGAACACGCTCTCGGGCCGTGAATAGACATCCGCGGGGGTGCCGATCTGCTCGACCTTTCCGGCGCTCATCACCACGATCATGTCGGCCAGCGTCATCGCCTCGACCTGATCATGCGTGACATAGACCGACGTCACCTTCAGCGTGTTGTGCAGCTTCTTGATCTCGACCCGCATGTGCACGCGCAGCTTGGCGTCGAGGTTGGACAGTGGTTCGTCGAACAGGAACACCTGCGGCTGGCGCACGATCGCCCGGCCCATGGCGACGCGCTGGCGCTGACCGCCGGAGAGGGCTTTCGGCTTGCGCTCCAGCAACGGTTCGATGGCGAGGATCTTCGCTGCCGCCGCGACCCGACGGGCGATCTCGTCCTCCGGCGTCTTCCGGTTTCGCAGGCCATAGGCCATGTTGTTGTAGACGCTCATATGCGGATAGAGGGCGTAGTTCTGGAACACCATGGCGATGTCCCGGTCGGCCGGCTCGACATCGTTGACGACGCGGCCACCGATGCGGCATTCGCCCTCGGTGATCGTCTCCAGCCCGGCCAGCATGCGCAGCAGGGTCGATTTTCCGCACCCCGACGGGCCGACAAGCACACAGAACCCGCCGTCCGGAATGGCGAAATTGATCGCCTTCACGGCCTCCACGCCGCCCGGATAGACCTTGCGGATATTGCTCAGGGTCACTTCGGCCATGTTATTTCTCCGTCTCGACGAGACCCTTGACGAACAGCTTCTGCATCGCGACCACGACGATCACCGGCGGCAGCAGCGCCAGCACGGCGGTGGTCATCGCCAGTTGCCATTCGGTCAGCGCATCCTGCGTCACGATCATCTTCTTGATGCCGATGACAATGGTCTGCATCGAATCCTTGGTGGTGATCAGAAGCGGCCAGAGGTACTGGTTCCAGCCATAGATGAACTGGATCACGAACAGCGCCGCAATCGTGGTCATCGACAGCGGCAGCACCGTATCCTTGAAGAAACGGAACGGACCGGCGGCATCGATCTTCGAGGCTTCCAGCAGTTCATCGGGGATGGTCATGAAGAACTGCCGGAACAAGAGCGTGCCGGTCGCCGAGGCGATCAGCGGCACCGTCAGCCCCCAGTAGGTGTCGAGCATGTTGAGATCGGACACGATCTTGTAGGTCGGATAGATGCGCACTTCGACCGGCAGCATCAGCGTGACGAAGATGATCCAGAACGCCGCCATGCGGAACGGGAAGCGGTAGTAGACGATGGCAAACGCCGAGAAGATCGAGATGATGATCTTCCCCACCGCGATCATCAGCGCCATGATCAGCGAATTGAGCATCATGTTGCCGACCGGCTCGCGCGTTGATGACGCGGTGCCGACGAACAGGGTCCTGTGGTAGTTCTCCAGCATATGCGGGCCGGGCCTCAGGCCCATCTGCCCGTTGGCGATCGTCGCCGCATCCCAGGTCGAAGCGACGAAGGCGACATAGACCGGGAAGAACACGACAATGACGCCGAGGATCAGCACGACATGCGGCAGGATGGCAGACAGGAAGGTGCGCTTCTCGACCATGTCAGTAGCTCACTTTCCGCTCGATGTACTTGAACTGGAAGGCCGTCATTGCGATGACCATGATCATCAGGATGACCGATTGCGCCGCCGATCCGCCAAGATCGCCGCCGAGCCGTCCGTCGGCGAACACCTTGTAGACCAGTGTCTCGGTCGCCTTGGCCGGTCCGCCGCCGGTCATCGCATCGATGATGCCGAAGGTATCGAAGAACACGTAGGTGATGTTGACGACGATCAGGAAGAAGGTTGTCGGCGACAGCAGCGGGAAGATGATCGTCCAGAACCGGCGCATCGGCCGTGCCCCGTCGATGGCGGAGGCCTCGATCAGCGAATGCGGGATCGATTGCAGCCCGGCGAGAAAGAACAGGAAATTGTAGGAAATCTGCTTCCACGTCGCCGCCATGATGACCAGCAGCATCGCGTGGTTGCCGTTGAGCGTCGGGTTCCAGTCGACCCCGGCGCTCTTGAGCGCCTTGGAGACCATGCCCATCGACGGCTGGAACATGAACAGCCACAACACGCCGGCAATCGCCGGGGCGACGGCATAGGGCCAGATCAGCAGCGTCTTGTAGGCGGTCGCGCCCCTGATCTGCTTGTTGGCCATGGTCGCCAGCAAAAGCGAGATCGACAGCGACAGGAAGGCGACAGCGGTGGAGAACACCAGCGTTGTGCCCATCGCCTTGTAGTATTCGGGCTTCTTGAACAGCTCGCGATAGTTCTCGAAGCCGACGAAAATCGTGGTCGTTCCAAACGCGTCCTCGATCTGGAACGATTGCCACATCGCCTGGCCGGCGGGCATGTAGAAAAAGACGATCGTGATCAGAAGCTGGGGAACGAGCAGCAGCGCCGGCAGTGAATAGCCGGCAAAAACGGTGCGCTTTTCCATGGTTCCCCTCCCCCGGGGCCGGATGGCAAAGGCAGCCGGCGGCGAGCCGGCTGCCTTGTCGTCACGTTCGGCTCAGGGCCGCTTACTTCTGAACGGTCCGCTCGAACTGGCGCAGCAGGGCGTTGCCGCGTTCGGCCGCCGCATCAAGCGCCGCCTTGGCGGTCTTCTTGCCGGCCAGCGCCTGTTCGATCTCTTC
>CALCZO010000091.1 GCA_937903315.1 uncultured Alphaproteobacteria bacterium | reverse complement strand
TCAACGTCATGCCGGTGACGATGCCCGGCCATGCCAGCGGCAGATCGATGCGCCACAGCGCCTCAGCCGGCGTCAGGCCCGAGACGGCGGCGGCATCGCGCACGCTGCGCGGGATCGATTCAAACGCCCGCTGGGCCGGCTGGATCGCGAACGGCAGGTTGACGATGACCGAGGCGGCAAGCAGGCCGGCGAACGAAAACGCCAGCGGCTGGCCGAACAGCGACTGCCAGAGCCGGCCCAGCGGCGAGGCAAGGCCGAAGGCGGTAAGCAGATAATAGCCGATGACGGTGGGCGGCAGCACCAGCGGCAGGGCCAGGGCGGCCTCGACAAGGGCCTTGCCGCGAATGTCGCGATAGGCGAGCCAACGCCCGACCGCCACCGAAACCGGCAGCAGGATCAGCATCGTGACCACGCCAAGCTTGAGAGAAAGGGTGAGGGCGATCCAATCCATGCGGTCAGTCTTGACGGCTGGCTGGGGCAAGACCATGCCTCGCGAAGGCCGCGCCGGCCTCCTTGCCAGACAGGTCGTTGAAGAACGCACGTGCCTCAGCCCCGCCGCGCTTGAGCAGGACCATGCGCTGGTTGATCGGATCATGCGATCCGGCGGGCAGAACGGCCACGGTTCCTGCCGCGCGCACGGCGTCGGTCAGCGCAAGGGAGCGGGCAAACAGGCCGCCCTGAGTCGAGCCTGAAATGGCAAACTGCGCTGCCTGAGCCACATTTTCTCCCGTCACCAGCACCGGCTTGATCTGGTCCCAGAGTCCCGCCTTGCGCAAGGCCTGTTCGGCCGCCTTGCCGTAGGGGGCGTGCTCCGGACTGGCGATGGCAAAACGGGTGATGCGGCCGGCGGCGATTGCCGTGGAAAGCCCCTGCAGCACAGCATCAGGCGTGAAGACACCCCCGTTGGGGGCGAAAACCACGAGTTCGCCTTGCGCATAGATTGTGCCGTTGTCGACCGCGTGACCATCCTTGGCCAAGGCCAGTGCCGTCTCTTCATCGGCAGACAGGAACAGATCGAACGGGGCACCCTGAACGATCTGACGCCGCAGATTGCCCGAAGCGCCGTAGACGGCCTCGACCCTGATGCCGGTGCGGGCTGCATAGGTTGCAACGATCTCGTCGAGGGCAGGCTTGATGCTGGCAGCAGCGGCAACCCGGACGGTCGCAGGCTGGGCGATTGCGCCGACCGCGAATGTCCATGTCAGCAACAGAGAGGCGATCACTCGGCGGAACATGCACGCCTCGATATGGTTCTTGGGCTATATCGAATGCAGCGTTACCGATCAGGAGCGTTATGGTCAATTGGAAATATCGTTTTGTCCGGGCCAGCCGTCCGGTTCAGGTCGTGCGCAAGTCGGCGAGGTGTTGCAGCACGTCGGCCGCGGCGGATTCCGCCGCAGCGACCGCCTGTCGATAGCCGGCCAGAACCGTCTGGCCGGTGGCGGTCAGATGGGCGCCGCCGCCGTCCCTGCCGCCTTTGATCGAGACAACCAGCGGTTCAGCAAAATAGCGGTTGAGCGTATCGACCAGAGTCCACGCCCGCTTGTAGCTCATGCCCATGCGGCGGCCGGCAGCGGCGATCGAGCCGGTTTCCGCGATGCCGGCCAGTAGCTCGGCCTTGCCGGGGCCGATCCAGTCGGTATCCGACAGCATCAGCCGCAGCGTGATGCTGCGTGAGGGCGGGGCAGGCGGCGCGGCGTCAACCATGACGGGCATAGTGGCATAACCGCGCGTGTGCCGCCAAGTGTGCCGCCAAGTGTGCCGCCAAGTGCGCCGGGTGGCTCAGACCAGCGTCAGCTCGGCGGTGCCGAAGCCGGACAGGGTGACCGTGACGTGGCCGGGGCCGGGCAGCGGAATGACCCCGCACAGCGCGCCGGTGGTGATGATCTCGCCCGGCTTGAGGCCGCCGAAGGCATCGCGCGGCGCATTGGCATAATCGGTCAGCCAGGTCAGCGGATCGCCGGCGGCATGGGCGCAGGGGCCATCGTGGATCACTGTGCCGTTGTGGGTGACCTGACAGGTGAGGGTGGCCGGGTCCACCTCGCGCCAGCCGGGCGCGAACGGGCCGGTAACATAGCCGACATTGGCAAGACCATCGGCAAGAAAGGTCGGGAACGGTGCGCCGGTACCCTGTTTCAGACGCGAGCGGACCAGTTCCAGCCCGAGGCCGCTGGTTGCGATGGCGGCAACGATGCTGGTGCGGGTTTCGGCCCCCGGACGCGACGGGCGGGTCATCGTCAGGCCGATCTCGACCTCCAGCGCGAGGCCGGGCAGGTACGTCACGCGGGCCGCGCTGGCATGGACATCGCCGTCCAGCATCGGGGCGGCGATCGGTCCATGCTCGGGGTGGCTGGCCACTTTCCAGCCAGCGGGACGACGGCCGAGCGCATCGGCGATGCGCTTCTGCCATGTGAACGCCGCGTCAAGGCTCGCAGGGCCATCGCCCTCGACCGTGTTGGTCCCACTGCGGCGGGCGTCGACGAGGGCGGCAAAACAATCGGTCATGGCAGGCTTTCAGGCAGGGCTGTGGTGAAACACGCCGCGTTCAAGGAAAATTCCGGTAATCGTATCGGAAATGGCGAGGAACCGCGCGTCCTTGCGGGCGGCAAGCCCGCGCGGGCGGGGCATATCCACCGGAATGATGCGCTCGATCCGTCCCGGACGCGGCGACATCACCACCACCCTGTCGGCCAGCAGCACCGCCTCGTCGATGGAATGGGTGATGAACACGACCGTCTTGCGGGTCTCCAGCCACAGTCGTTCGAGATCAAGGCGCATCTGCTCGCGGGTCAGGGCATCGAGGGCACCGAACGGCTCGTCCATCATCAGGAGCGGCGGCTCGTGCACCAGCGCACGGGCGATGGCGGCGCGCTGCTTCATGCCGCCGGAGAGTTCATAAGGCGGCCGGTCCGCAAAATCGGCCAGCCCGACGGCCTTGAGCAGCGTCTCGGCGCGGGCGCGGTAGGCCTCGACATCCAGCCCGCGCATGTCGACCTGAAACAGCACGTTGTCGATCACCGATCGCCAGTCGAGCAGGATCGGCTGCTGGAAGACGATGCCGACATCCGTCACCGGGCCGGTCACTGGCGCGCCGAAAACTGTCAGATCGCCGCTGGTGCGCGGGATCAGGCCCGTGACAAGGCGCAAAAGGGTCGACTTGCCGCAGCCGGACGGGCCGACGATGGCGAGGAACTCGCCGGGCGCGATGGTCAGGTCGATCGGCTCAAGCGCGACGGTGGCGCGCTCGCCGGTGCCGAAGACCTTGCCGACCTTGCTCAGAACAATGCCGCTTGCGTCCGTCATCATCAGGCGCTCCCGGTCTGCTGCAGGGCTGGTTCCGCGCCCGCGGTGCGGGCGAGTGGCCAGACGCGGGCGAGTTCGAGCGCGGCGATGGCCAGAAGGTCAGCAACGGCCCTGCGACGCGCGGCCTGCATCCGCACGACCGGGCCGGCGACGCTGGTCGTGCCGAGCGCGCGGCCCGAATGGGGATCGCGGATCGCGACGGCGACGGCGGCAACGCCCGCTTCCGCCTCTTCCTCGACCATGGCAAAGCCGCGCTGGCGCACGTCGCCAAGTTCGGCCAGCAGGGCATCAACCGAGGCGATGGCGCGCGGACCGACGCGGCCCCTGGCCCGCCCGAGCCCCTCACCAAGGGCGATGGCGCAGGCGTCCTCATCCGACAGGGTGGCGAGCCAGGCCTTGCCGTTGGCGGTGGCATGGGCGACGATCTCGCCCCCCATCGACGGCTGATAGACGAGGCCGGCGGGGGCGCCCTGGGCCGAGCCGATCCACACCAGCCGGTCGCGGTCAACAACCGTGAGACGGGCCAGCTCACCGGTTTCGCGGGCGACCTTTTCCAGAATGCCCTGCGTCGCATCGGCAATGCCGGCGGTCTGCATGTAACGCTGGCCGAGCGCGGCAAGGCGCAGGCTGAGCCGGTAGTGGCCGGTCACCGCGTCCTGCTCGATCCAGCCTTCGCCGGCGAGATGATCGAGCAGCCGCTGGACCGAACTTTTCGGCATGTCGAGCCGCTGGGCGAGATCGGTCAGGCGATGCGCGCGGGTCGCATCCGACATCACGTCGAACAGGGCAAGGCAGTGAGCGAGCTGTGACTTGACGAGGCGCATGTTAACGGTACAACGTTCCATCAGGAATTTTGTTCACTTTGCATGTGTCGCTGCGGGCGTCAACCGGCAGTCGACGGGGCGGAAAAGCGATGGCGGCAAAGGGCGGACTGGTGCGGCGGATGCGCGGCGCGGTTCAGGTGACGGGCACTGTCGTCGCCTTTCTCGTGCTGTGGGAGGTCGCGGCGCGCGTCTTCGCCCTGCCGGCCTATATCCTGCCGGCCCCGTCCGAGATCGTCGTTGAACTGATTCAGCGCCGGCAGCAGTACTGGCATGCGGCAACCTTCACGCTCCAGCCGATGCTGATCGGCTTTGTCGCGGCGGTGGTGATCGGCGTGGCGCTGGCGCTGGTCGTCGCCTTCTCGCCGACAATGGAAAAGACGGTATATCCGCTGCTGATCTTCTTCCAGATCGTGCCGAAGATCGCGGTCGCGCCGCTGTTCATCATCTGGTTCGGCTTCGGGCTGATGCCGAAGGTGCTGCTGGTGTTCCTGCTGTCGTTCTTTCCGGTTGTCGTCTCGGCGATCACGGCCTTCCGGTCGGTCGATTCCGACATCATGGATCTCGCCCGCTCGACCGGGGCGGGGCGCTGGCGCACGTTTCTGAAGGTGCAGGTGCCGCATGCGCTGCCGACGCTGTTTACCGGCATCAAGGTGGCGGCGGCGCTGTCGGCGACCGCGGCGGTGGTGGCCGAGTTCGTCGCCTCCGATCGCGGGCTCGGCTACCTGCTGCTGGAAGCCAACGGCAATCTCAATACCTCGATGGCGTTCGGCTCGGTGTTCGTGCTGACCGCGCTGGGGTTCGCGCTCTATGCGGCGGTGGAAATCGCCGAACAGCTTCTCATTCCATGGCACGTCTCGCAACGCGCCCATGGCGATACCGGCGGCACGCTCTAGGCGGCCGCGTTCTGGACAAGAAACCGCAAAGGGAGACGACCATGAAACGCCTGATTGGACTGATGGCCGGAGCGATGCTGCTCGCCGGCGGACCGGCGGCGGCGCAGGAGAAGGCGACGCTGCGCCTCAACTGGCTGATGTACGGCTTCCATACGCCGTTCCATCTCGGCGTCGAGAAGGGCTATTACAAGGCCGAAGGCATTGATCTGACCATCGGCGAGGGGCAGGGCTCGGGCCGCGCGGTGCAGATCATCGCGGCCAAGGGCGATACGTTCGGCCTGTCGGATGGCGCCAGCATCATCAACGGCATCACCAAGGGCGCGCCGATCAAGGCCGTGATGGGGATCATGAACACGACCCCGTTCGCGATCATCGCGCGGGCGGATTCGGGCATCAAGACGATCAAGGACTTCGAGGGCAAGACGATCGCCGCGACGGCGGGCGAGGCGGGGCTGACGATCCTGCCGGCGCTGATGAAGGCCTCGAAGCTCGACCAGTCGAAGATCAGCTTCCTGCGCGTCGACGGGCCGACCAAGATGGTTTCGGT
>CALCZO010000090.1 GCA_937903315.1 uncultured Alphaproteobacteria bacterium | reverse complement strand
GCCGGCATCTGGCTGATCCGCGACAACCCGATGCTGGCGCTCAACATGACGGCGATCAGCACTTATTCGGGCATTCAGGACTACCTGTTCGCCACCATCCCGCTGTTCGTGCTGATGGGGCTGCTGGTCTCGATCTCGGACGTCGGCAAGGACACATTCGATGTGGCGCAGACCCTGCTCCGGCGGGTGCGGGGCGGGCTTGGCATGGCCACCGTCGCGGCCAATGCGGTGTTTGCGGCCGTCACCGGCGTGTCGATCGCCTCTGCGGCGGTGTTCACCAAGGTCGCGGTGCCCGAGATGCTGCGCCACGGCTATTCGCTGCGGTTCGCCACCGGAACGGTGGCCGGCTCGTCAATTCTGGGGATGCTGATCCCGCCGTCGCTGCTGATGATCATCTACGGCGTGCTGGCCGAGGTCTCGATCGGCAAGATGTTTCTGGCCGGCATCCTGCCGGGCCTGATCATCGCGCTCGGCTTTGTCGTGCTGATCTTCGTCTATGCCACCGCATTCCCGCACAAGGTGATGGCGGATCCCGCGCGCGACCGGGCAGCGGCGGCCACCGACCCCGTGATGAGCACCGGCGAGATGGCGAAAAAGTCCGTGCCGATCATGGCGCTGGTCGCGCTGATCCTCGTCGGGCTCTATACCGGCTTTTTCACTCCGACGGAGGCGGGCGGCGTCGGCGCGTTCGGGGCGCTGCTGATCGCACTCGTCCGCCGCCGGCTCAATGGATCACGGCTGTGGCGGCTGCTCAGCGAGACGGGGTATGTCTCGGTCGCGATCCTGTTCCTGCTGATCGGCGCGAGTTTCTATTCGCGGATGCTGTCGCTGGCCGGACTGCCGCAGGCGGTGGGCGATCTGGTCGCCGGCAACGGGCTTGGTCCGTACGGGTTCCTGCTTGTCTATGTCGTCATCATCCTCCTGATGGGGATGCTGCTTGATTCCTCGTCGATCCTGCTGATCATGGTGCCGATCGCCGCGCCGATCGCGCAGAATTTCGGCTTCGACCTGATCCATTTCGGCATCATCACCATCATCGCGGTCGAGGCGGGGCTGCTGACGCCGCCGTTCGGTATCTCGGTGTTCACCGTCAAGGCAACGCTGGATGACCCGGCGGCAAAGATCGAAGACATCTTTGCAGGTGCCCTGCCCTATGTGCTGATGATGCTGGCGGTGCTGGGGCTGATTGCAGCTTTTCCGATTCTCGCCACTGCCTTCACGCGCTGAGGGTCCTAGCGTCCCTTCCACACCGGTGGACGCTTGGCGAGGAACGCCTCGCGCCCCTCCTGAAAGTCCTCGCTCATGTAGCAGGTCAGAATCAGATCATCGTCACGGCCGACCGCCCCGTCGGCGATACGCGCCAGCGCCTGCTTGGTGACCTGCAACGTCAGGGGCGCGTGGCCGGCGATGGTGCGGGCGAGCGCGTCGGCGCGGGCCATCAGCGCTGCGTGATCGGGCAGGATCTCACTGTAGAGGCCAATCCGGTGACCTTCCTCTGCCTCCATCAGCCGGGCGGTGAAGATCAGGTCCTTGACGCGCGCCGCACCGATCAGCCCGGCAAGGCGGGCGTAGTTCTTCATCGACAGGCAATTGCCGAGCGTGCGGGCGATGGGAAAGCCGAAGCGGGCCGACGCCGCCGCGATCCTGAGGTCGCAGGCGCATGCGATGGCGGCACCGCCGCCGGTCACCGCTCCGGCAATCGCCGCGATCGTCGGAACCGGCGCGCGGCTGATCGTTTCGACGATCCGCTCGATCCGCTCTTCATAGTCAAGCGCGTCGCGAGGCGTGGCGAAGGCGCGGAACTGGCTGATGTCGGTGCCGGCAGCAAAAGCCTTGTCGCCGGCACCCGTCAGCACCAGCACCCGCGCGCCGTGGCCCGCCGGATCGGCACAGAGCGCCGCGATCCGCTCGTACATGCCGAAGGTCAGCGCATTACGCGCCTGCGGCCTGTTGAGGGTGATTGTGCCGATGCCATCGCAAACGGAATACAGGATCTCGTCGGAATCGTCGGTCATGGCCTGCCCTCAGATGATCTTGCCAGCCCTGAACCGGGCAATCGCTGCGGCATCATAGCCGAGTTCGGCGAGAATTTCGTCGTTGTGATCGCCGGCGTCCGGCGTCGGCGAGACCACGTCGGCTGGCGTGCGCGACAGGGTGACCGGAGTGGCGACGACGCGGATCGGCCCGAGCACCGGATGCTCCACAGGCTTGGCGATGCCGAGGTGCTCGACCTGCGGATCGGCAAACACCTCATCGACGGCGTAGATCGGCCCGGCGGGCACATGCGCGGCTTCCAGCGCAGCGAGCCAGTGGTGCGAGCCGTGCTCGGCAAGGATCGTCTCGATCAGCACGCGCAGTTCCGGCCGGCGACGGAAGCGCTTGTCGAGCGAATCGTAATCGGGATCGTCAGCAAGCTGAGGATGACCGATGGCGGCGCAGAACGCGCGCCAGTGCCCTTCGGCGCCGACCGCGATATTGATGTGGCCATCGCCGGTCCGGTAGACGCCCATCGGCGTGACATAGGGATGATCGTTGCCGGCCTGCGGCGGGGCGACACCCTCGACAAGATAACGCGCTGCCTGAAAATCCATCATGCCGATCATCGCTTCGAGCAGCGAGGTCTGCACCCATTGGCCGAGACCCGAACGCGCCCGTTCCTGCAACGCCACCAGCGCACCGATCGCACCATAGAGCCCGGCCGCCGAATCCGCCACCGCGATGCCGGCACGCACCGGCCCCTGCCCCGGCAGGCCGGTCACTGCCATCATCCCGCCCATCCCCTGAGCAATCTGATCGAAGCCAGAACGGGTACGATATGGCCCCGTCTGGCCGAAGCCCGACAGCGAGACGAGGATCAGTCGGGGGTTCCTCGCATGCAGCGTATCGAAATCGAGCCCGAGCCGCGCTTTCACGTCAGGTCGGTAATTCTCGACGATGATGTCGGCCCCGTCGATCAGACGATCGAGGATCGCCTTGCCATCCGCCGTCTTGAGATTGAGCGTCAGCGACCGCTTGTTACGGTGCAGGTTCTGCATGTCATAGCCGTGGCGCGGGCCGGACATGTTCTCGTTGGGATCGAGGCCGGGCGGGGTTTCGACCTTGACCACATCGGCGCCGAAATCGGCAAGGATGCGCACGCAGGTCGGCCCGGCCCGGACGCGTGTCAGGTCGATGACGCGGAGCGATTCAAGCGCGTGCGAGGGGACAGGGCGCGGCATTGTCGTTTCCTTTGGCCCTTGTGCTACCTGTCAATTACCCAGCGCCAGCCGGGGAATGAACGTGGTGATCCATGGCACATAGGTGATCAGCAACAGCGTCAGTCCGAGGGGGATATAGAACGGCATCATCTCGCGCAGCACGTCCTTCATCTTCACATTGGCGATGTCCGAGACGAGATAGAGCGCGAGCCCCATCGGCGGCGTCAAAAGGCCGATCATCAGGTTGAACACCACGATCATGCCCAGATGCACCGGATCAACGCCCAGCAGGATCAATGGCTTGGCGATGATCGGCGCAACCAGCAGAATCGCGGTTGTTGAATCGAGGAACATGCCGACGACCAGAAGCAGGACGTTGATCAGCAGCAGCAGGACATAGGGGTCGGACGAAATCGACAGCATCGCCTTGGTCATCATCTGCGGCACCTGCTCGACCGACAGGATCCAGCCGAACAGCGCGGCGATCGCGACGATCAGCAGAATCGCCGCCGAGGCGCGAACCGTTTCCGCCGCCGCTGAAACCAGCCCCTCCCACGTCAGTTCGCGGTAGATGAACTGGCTGATCAGCAGGGTATAGACCAGCGTCACCGCGGCGATTTCCGTCGGTGTGAAGAAACCGGCCAGCATGCCGGCGACCAGAATGACCGGTGCCATCAGTGCCGGCAGGGCCGGCTTCATGTCACCCCAGAACTCACGCGCCGTGGGCCAGCGCGCCGCGCGCGGAAAGCCCTTCTTGCGGGCCAGCAGGGCCGTCATCACCATCAGGCTGACGACGCAGAGTATCGCCGGCAGAATGCCGCCGAGCAGCAGTTGCAGCACGGAGCCGCCGGTGACGGTGCCGTAAATGATCAGCGGAATCGACGGCGGGAAAATCGGGCCGACAATCGCCGACGCCGAGGTGACCGCTGCGGCGAACGGCGCGGAATAACCGCGCTCGGTCATCGCCTTGATCTCGACCCGCCCGATGCCGCCAATATCGGCCAGGGCGGAGCCGGACATGCCGGCAAAGACGAGGCTCCCGAAGATGTTCACCTGCGCCAGCCCGCCCGGCAGACGCCCGACCGCCGTATCGGCAAACTTGAAGATGTGTTTGGAAATCCCGGCATTGTTCATCAGGCAGCCGACGAACAGGAACACCGGAACCGCGACAAGCGGAAACGAATCAAGCGCATAAAGCGCGCGCTGCGCGATCAGATCGATCGGCAGGCCCTGCATGAGGATGTAGAGAATCGACGGGATGGCAATGGCGATGACGACCGGAAAGCCGAGAATAAACAGCACCATGAAGGCAAAGATGACGAGAAACCCGAGCATGGTGCGCTTTCAGACTACGGTGGTGTGAACGTCTTCGGGCCGACCGTCGCGCCACAGACGCACGAGCGCCAGAAGCGTTTCGACCAGCATCAGCAGCGAGCCCAGCGCCAGTGGCCCCATGAACAGCCAGAACGGCATTTCAAGCGTCGCGGTCTGGTTACTCAGGTTGTTCGCGATGGTGATGGCCCCGGCGAGAAACAGGATGGCGTAGATGGCGACGCCGGCGACATCGACAACGAGCTGGAGGGCAAAGCGCGGCCGGGGCGGAATCAGCGTCTGCACTTCTGTCATCCGGATTTGACCGCCTTCAGCCACGACAACGGCGGAGCCAAGAAACGTCAGGCAGATCAGCAGGTAACGCGTCATTTCCTCGGCACCGGACATCGGCACGTTGAACACCCCGCGCAGGATGATCTGCGCAAACGGCGTCAGCACCAGCCCAGCCAGCAGGACGAGGCAGACGACACGCAGGATCGATCGCAAAGAAGTCAGCATGCTGATTGTCTCTCGGTTGGCAGGCGAAGGGGCGGCCGCCTCGGCAGCGGCCGCCCTGAACCGGTTACTTCACGGCCTGGATCTTGGCGATGTAGTCCTTCCACTCGGGGAAGTCCTTGTCGATCTGGGCCAGAACCGCCTTGCGGAACGCTTCAAGATCGAGCCCGTCCTTGGCCTCGATGAAAGTCATGCCCTTGGCTTCCAGATCCTTGCGGTACTTGGCAAACGTATCGGCATCCCACTGCAGCGTCTTCTGGCCAACCTCGTACATCGTGTCCTCGATGATCTTGCGGTCGCCGGCGGGGATCGTCTGCCAGATCTTCTCGTTGACGAAGGTGGACAGAACCGACTGCATGTGGCCGGTCAGCATGACATACTTCTGCACCTCGTAGAGCTTGAGGTTGAAGATGTTCGGCAGCGGGTTCTCCTGCCCGACGACCAGCCCGGTCGCCAGTGCGGTGGCCAGTTCCGACACCTCGACCGGCGTGGCGACGGCGCCCATGCCGGTCAGCATCGACGACCACAGCTTGACCGGAACGC
>CALCZO010000089.1 GCA_937903315.1 uncultured Alphaproteobacteria bacterium | reverse complement strand
GATACCGCCGTTATCGGGTCAAACCTATAGTTGCGAATGACAACTATGCTCCGGTGGCTCAGGCTGCGTAACGCGGTCTGAAATACCGAATTCAAGCCCTTCAGGGTAGCACTTGAAGGCGGGGTTCGCAGGCACCTGGCAACAGAAGCCTGCACTTTCCAGATCCTTTGTTCATGCTGTCACGCCGTCTGCAATTTCCAGTCGCGGCGGAATCGCGTACACAAATTCTCCCGTGCTTGACGCGGCAACCCGTGGTGGACAAAGACATCAACGCATGGCGAACGATCTGATCCGATATGATGTTCTGGTGCAGCATGCGCTGCGCGGGGTGGTGCGCCGTATCCTGACCGACAGCGCCCGGGACGGGCTGCCGGGGTCACACCATTTCTACATCTCGTTCGACACCAACGCCCCGGGCGTGAAGCTGACACCGCGGCTGCATGCGATGTATCCCGAGGAAATGACCGTGGTGCTCCAGCACCAGTTCTGGGATCTCGCGGTCAACGACACCGGCTTTGAAGTCTCGCTGTCGTTTGACAAGATCCCCGAGCGTCTCGTCGTTCCCTATGAATCGATCACCGGATTTTTCGATCCGTCGGTGAAATTCGGCCTCAAGTTCGAGGCCGTGCACGGCGAGGACAAGGCCGAGCCGGCAGCTCCCGCCGGAGCAAAACCGAGAAAATCCTCTGCGCGCGCCAAGGCTGCCGAGGAGAGCGAGGCCGCCCCCCTGCCGATGCCGCGCAAGAGCAAGGGCGCCGGCAAGACCGGACCGGCTGAAGAGCCCGCCCCCGCCGCTGCCGCCACCGCTGACGAAGCCGGACCGGCCGCTCCCGCCGGCAAGGCAGAGGTTGTCTCGCTCGACGCGTTCCGCAAGAAGAAATAACCGCCGTTCCGGGGTTTGCCCCATCGCAAGGCGCGGCGCGGTGCGTTGTGCTCTGCTGTCCCTCGTGGGGGCAGCAACGGAGCACAAGGCCATGAAACCCTCGATGAGAACGGCAATCGCCTGGCTTGCAGCACCAGCCGCAGCGCTCGCGATGATGGCCGCAACGGCCGAAGCCTCCCGCGCCGTGCCGCGCACGCTCACCGGCTGCGTCGAGAACGGCGTGTTCACGACCAAGGACGGCTACGACATCACTGTGCTCGGCCAGGACAACCAGCGCATCGATCTGAACGGCTACAACGGCATGCGCATCCGCGTTTCAGGCTCGTTACTGCCCGGTGATCGGTTCTACCCGAAGTCACGGATCGAGCGGATCGGGTCCTGCCGCTGAGCGGACATCAGCCGCGCGGTTTTCGCGCGACAAGCGCATCCAGTCGGGTTATGTCGTCAGACAACTGACAACACGCGGGGCCTGCCATGATGGACTTTCTGTTTCGCTCGCTGGTCATCGGCGGGGTGGCGACCGCGCTGCTCGATGTCTGGAACATCATCGTCAACCGGACGATCGGCGCGCCTCTGCCCAACTGGGCGCTCGTCGGCCGGTGGGTTCGCCACCTGCCCTACGGGACATTCTCCCACGCCGACATGACGGCCGCCCGCGGATTCGGCAACGAACTGGCGGTAGGATGGCTGTTCCACTATGCGGTCGGCGTTGCGTTCGCGGCTGCGCTGCTGCTGCTGTGGCCGACATGGGCGGCCAATCCGACACTGCTGCCGCCGCTGATCGTCGGCTATGTCACCATCGGTTGCGGCTGGTTCATTCTCGCCCCCGGCATGGGCGGCGGCATGGCCCATTCCAGGCGTGACAATGCCGGGCGGATTCGCCTGCTCAACGTCCTCGGCCACACGGTGTTTGGCCTTGGCCTGTGGATCGGCGGGCTGCTGCTGAAGGGAATGTGATCCTCAGCGCGTCTTCTGCCGCAACGCGGACGTGACCATCACGCGCTCACCGCCCTCGGTGAGCACCTGAAAACGACCCTTGTCCGGCTGCGCGGCAAGTTCGATCACCCGGCCCGGCCTGATCTCGATCCGCTCGACGATCTGCGCCTTGCCGGCCCTCAGCATCACCACCGCCAACGCCTTGCGGTCCAGCGTCGGGATGACGATGTCGTCCGCCCCGTCGCCATCGACATCCTGCACCACGGCAAGATCGAGATTGCGGCTGCCGTTGATGTGATTGGTCACACCATCGATCCGTGTCACTTCCACCAGCCCCTTGCCGCGCAACTCGTAGAACCGCAGCGAGCCGGCGAGATGCGGCGTGATCACCGCGGCGATGAACTTGCGCCCGTCCTGCCCCATCTCGACCACGCCGACCGGGTTGAGCCAGCGGTTCGCGGTGCCGACCGGCGCCGTCTCGGCCAGCGGCTCGATCTTCGCCTTGCCGAGCCTGTAGACCGCGATGGCGGCCCCCTTGTCAGGGTAGGAGCGCACGATAATCGCTTCGGGTGCGGCATCGCCGTCGACATCCATCAGCCGGACGCGCCGGTCCTCGAACACCGAGCCGTCGGTCAGCCGAAATTCATGGCGCTTTCCGCCACGTTCGACCGCAAAGCCCTCGGCTTCGATCGCATCGCCCAGCACACCGTGGGCATAGCGGTCGGTCGGGTGGGTCAGGAAGGCGACAACATCGCCCGCCCGTGTCACCTCGCCGTCGCGCAACAGCGGCGGCGGCGCATCGGCGGCGAGCGCCGTCCCCGCCACCAGAAGGGCGCCCGCAAGAGCCGTCAACCGCATCGTCCGAACCCTCCGCCGCATCCGGCAACCGGCAACCGGCAACCGGCAACCGGCAACCGGCAACCGGCAACCGGCA
>CALCZO010000088.1 GCA_937903315.1 uncultured Alphaproteobacteria bacterium | reverse complement strand
GACGACAGGATCGCCGCCAGCGCCAGTTCGTTGCCGGCGGCGTCGCGCTCGGTCCGGTGGCGGCGCAGCATGAAATTGGTGTCGTAGAGACACGGCTCGCCATCCGCGCCGAGCGCGAGGATCGGTCGCGGCGTGCGGAAATCGTAGGCCGTGCCGGACACCGGCGCGAGCGTGCCGTCGGGGATCAGATCGCCGTCGACCGGCGTGCGCAGGTTGGCCATGACCTGCAACTCGTGATCGAGGATATCGAGGCTGCCGTCGAGATTGAAATAGGCGTGGTTGGTCAGGTTCAGCACCGTCGGCCGGTCGGTGAAGGCAGCAAGTTCAACCCTCAGCCGCCCCTCGCCCAGCAGATAGCGGCAGGTGACCGTCATCGCGCCGGGAAAGCCGGCGTCGCCATCGGGCGAGAACAGCCCCAGCGTGACGCTGGCCGCGTCATGCGCCAGCACGGTCCACGGCCGCTTGCCAAAGCCGGTGCCGCCGCCGTGCAGCGTGTGCTTGCCGGCCTGATTGCGCGGCAGGTCGTAGGTCACGCCATCCAGCGTGAACCGTCCGTTGCCGATGCGGTTGGCATAGCGCCCGGCAATCGCCCCGGCATGCGGCGAATGCAGCACGTAGTCCTCCAGCCGGTCGAAGCCGAGCACGACGCCCTGCATGCCCCCGCCCGGCAGCGGCACGACGAGATCGCGCAGCACCGCGCCATAGTCGATGATGCTGGCGCGCATGCCATCGGCGGCAAGGCCGATCTCGTGAACAGGATGGCTGTCGAGGCTTCCGAACGGGCTGAGACTCATCGCGGGGTGCTCCTTGCTGTCCGGTGTTGTTCCCGCGCTCCGGCGTGCCGTCAAGCGCGGCGCGCCGAGAACCGGTCAGCCCCCGGCAACAGGCGGGCGGAGTTCAGCAGGAACAGCAGTTCCGAACCGACATGGATCAGCGCCGCGATCAGCGGGTTGAGCATGCCGAACGCGGCCAGCGCGATGCCGATCGTATCGACGCCGATGGTGCCGATGAAATTCTGCCAGATGATGCCGCGCGTCCGCCGCGCGATGGTGAGCGTCTCGACCAGCTTGGCCAGATCGTTGCCGATCAGCACGACATCCGCCGTTTCCTTGGCGACATCGGTGCCCGACCCCATGGCGATGCCGAGGCTGGCAGCCATCAGCGCCGGCGCGTCGTTGACCCCGTCGCCGACCATCGCCACCGTGCGGCCCTGCCCGACCATCTCGCGCACCCGGGCGAGCTTGTCCTCCGGCATCATGTCGCCCTGCGCTTCGGTGATGCCGAGCCGCGCCGCGACGTTGTCCGCCACCGGCTGGATATCGCCCGACATCAGGATGGTGCGGATGCCCATGCGGTGCAATTCGGCCATCGCCGCCGCAGCCTCCGGCCGCAGCGGATCGGCGACAAGGATTTCCCCGGCATACGCCCCGTCGACCGAAACCATGATTTCCGAACCCGTCGTGTCGGCCGGCCGCGGCGGCACGGCGATTCCCGCCTCCGTCATCATCCGCCGGTTGCCGACACGCACGGCACGGCCCTCGATGGTCGCCTCGATACCGCGGCCCAGCGTGTAGCGGAACAGGTCAGGCTCCGGCACGACAATCGACCGGGCCTTCGCCTCGTTGATCACGGCAACCGCCAGCGGATGTTCGGAATGCAGTTCCGCCCCCGCCGTCAGCCGCAAGAGATCGCCCTCTGTCATCCCGCCCGCCGGCAGGATCGCCTCGACCGCCGGGGCGCCAAGCGTCAGCGTGCCGGTCTTGTCGAGCACGACCGTATTGACCAGCCCGAGCGTTTCGAGATGCACGCCGCCCTTGATGATCGAGCCGAGCCGGGCCGAGCGCCCGATGCCGCCGAGAATCGCCAGCGGCGTGCCGGCCGCGACGCCGCAGGCACCGGCAACGATGATCACCGAGATCGTATCGCGGATGTTCTGCGTCAGAAGATAGGTCAGGATCGCGGCGGCGAACGAGAAATAGACCAGATATCCGGCCAGCCGGTCCGCAATCCGCTGCACCGGCGCACGCGCCTCGCTCGCCCGTTCCACCGCGTCGATGATCCGGCCGAACGAGGTATCGCGCCCGACCCGGTCGACCCGGATATCGAGACTGCCGATCTGGTTGATCGACCCGGCATAGACCGTGGCGCCGGCATTCTTTTCCGCCGGCATCGATTCGCCGGTGATCCGCGACTGGTCGACGCTGGAATGGCCGTCCGTCACCGTCCCGTCGACCGGGATCTTCTCGCCCGGGCTGACGAGCACGATGTCGCCGGCGACGATTTCGGCCACCGGCACGGTCACGAGGCCGCCGCCGCGCCTCACCCGCGCTTCGGCCGGCACGAAATCGACGAGATCGCGGATGGCCGTGCGCCCGCGCTGCACCGTCAGATGCTCCAGCTCCTCAGCCACCAGCACGAAGAACGCCACCACGATGGCGGTGAAATACTCACCGATCGCGGCGGCTGCGAGAATCGCGATGGTCATCGACAGTTCCATCGTCATCCGGCGCGCGATCAGATTCTCGACCGCCTCGCGGAAGATCGGCCAGCCGGCGAACGCCAGCGCGCCGACGCCGATCACCAGCGGCCATGGCGCCGGATGTTCGAACCACAGCACGGCGATGGTCAGCGCCGCGACGATGATCCGGGCAATAGCCATCGGCTCGAACGGCGCATGCGCCTCGTCATGCGGCTCGGCGGATGATGACGAACAGTTGGTGCAGTCAAGAGCGTCGGTTGTCATGGCGCATGCATAGCATTTTTTAGAATGATTCCAAATTAACTTTCCGTATGGCATAGCGCCGCGAGCGCTTCACAGCCCGCGCCCTGCGCGCTACTTGTATGACAACTTGTCGCAAGAGGCACCCATGGTCACCATCACCCGCATCGAGATCGTCCAGGCCGACCTTCAGCCGAAAGTGAAGCGAACCGACGCGATCCAGTCGTTTGTGGTGCAGGAAACGCCGATGGTGCGCATCCACACCTCGGACGGGCGGATCGGCACCGGCTACAGCTACACCATCGGCACCGGCGGCTCGTCGGTCATTGCCCTGCTGCGCGATCACCTCTGCCCCCGGCTGCTCGGCCGCGATCCCGATCACATCGAGATGCTGTGGAAGGAATTGTTCTTTGCCACCCACGCGACAGCGGTCGGCGCCATCACCGCGCTGGCGCTGTGCACCATCGATACCGCGCTGTGGGACCTGAAATGCCTTGGCTCGGGCCGCCCGTTGTGGGTCGAGGCCGGTGGCGCACAGGCCTCCGTTCCGCTCTACACCACCGAGGGCGGCTGGCTGCATATCGACACGCCGGCGCTGGTCGAAGATGCGCTGGCCGCCAAGGCAGCCGGGTTCCGTGGCTCGAAGGTCAAGATCGGCCGGCCGCATGTCTCCGAGGACGTCGCCCGCCTGACCGCCGTGCGTGAGGCGGTCGGTCCCGGCTTCGAGATCATGTCCGACGCCAATCAGGCGTTCACGGTGCCCGAGGCGATCCGCCGCGCGGCGGCGTTCGCGCCGTTCGATCTCGCCTGGTTCGAGGAGCCCCTGCCGGCCGAGGACCTCGGCGGCCATATCCGGCTGTGCGAGTCAACCTCCATCCCGATCGCGGTCGGGGAATCGATCTACCATCCGAGCCACTTCCGCGAGTATCTCCAGCGCGGCGCCTGTTCGATCGTCCAGGCCGATGTGGCACGCGTCGGCGGCATCACGCCATGGCTGAAGATCGCGCATCTGGCCGAGACGTTCAACGTGCCGATCTGCCCGCATTTCCTGATGGAGATTCACGTCTCGCTCTGCGCCGCCGTGCCGAATGCGCCGTGGGTGGAATGGATTCCGCAGCTGGACGACGTGACCCACACGCAGATGCGCGTCGACAGGGGCCGCGCAATCCCGCCGTCCGCGCCGGGGCTGGGCATCGACTGGGACCACAAGGCAATCGAGAAGCGGCAGGCCGCCCGTCCAGTGGTCATCGCCTGAAACGAACCGGGCGCCCGTCGCCGGACGCCCGCATCACTCCGGCGCGAGACCGGCGGCTCAGTGCAGGATCTGGCTCAGGAACAGCCGGGTCCGCTCATGCTGCGGGTTCTTGAAGAACGCATCGGGCGTGTTCATCTCGACGATCTGGCCCTGATCCATGAAGATCACCCGGTCGGCGACCTGCCGGGCAAAGCCCATCTCGTGCGTCACGCACAGCATGGTCATGCCCTCCTGCGCCAGGCTGACCATGGTTTCGAGCAC
>CALCZO010000087.1 GCA_937903315.1 uncultured Alphaproteobacteria bacterium | reverse complement strand
GGGGCAATCCGCTCGGCTTCGGGATGGAGCGTCAATGACGCAGGGGTGCGGACATAGTCGGCAAAGATCCGGTCATGCGATGTCGCGGTCAGCAACGGTCCGACCAGGCAGAGGACAGCAAGGGCACAGACAAACACCAGCGCAGCCATGGCCGGGCGGTTGGCCTTCAGCCGTCGCCAGGCCAGCGCCCGATGTCCGAGCGCAGCGACCGGGTTGGCATTGAGGCTGTCGGCAGCGGTCGGCTCAGTCATGGCGCACGCGCGGATCGATGATCGCATAGAGGATGTCGACGAGCAGGTTGAACGCCAGCACGAACACCGCGATCAGCACCACCGTGCCCATCACCAGAGTATAATCGCGGTTCAGCGCGCCTTCGACGAAATAGCGCCCGACGCCGGGCAGACCGAAAATCTGTTCGATGACCAGCGACCCGGTCAGCAATTGGGCGGCCGCCGGGCCGAGATAGGATACGACCGGCAGCAGCGCACCGCGCAGCGCATGGATCAGGATGACACCGCGCCCGAGCCCCTGGGCCCGCATCGTGCGGACAGGATTGGACGCCAGGGTTTCGATCAGCGCCGCCCGGATCATGCGGGCGATGATTGCGGTTTGCGGCAGCGCCAGAGCCATGACGGGCAGGACAATGCTGCGGACCGCACCATCGTTCCACCCCCCCACCGGCAGCCACGCGAGCCACAGGCCGAAGACAATCTGAAGCAGCGGCGCGACGACAAACGTCGGCACGGTGATCCCGAGGGTGGCAATGCCAATCACCGCAACATCGGCGGGACGGCGCTGGTTCAGCGCGGCGATCGAGCCGAGCGCGACGCCGATCAGGGTCGCCAGGGCCAGCGCCAGCCCGCCGATGAGCATCGACACCGGCAGGCCACGACCGAGAATCTCGCGAACCGAAAAATCCTTGATGACGAAGGACGGGCCAAGATCGCCACGCAACAGAGAGCCAAGATAGGCCCAATATTGCTGCCAGAGCGGCAGATCGAGCCCATAGACCTTGCGCAGATTGTCCATCACCGCCGGGTCAAGCGGGCGTTCAAGATCGAACGGACCGCCGGGCGCGAGGCGGATCAGGAAAAATGCCAGGGTGACGATGACGAACAGCGTCGGCACTGCCGCGAGCAACCGGCGGCCGACAAAGCCGATCATGCCTCAGCCCCCCGTCCGGACCGCCTTCACGGCGCGGGCGCGAGGAAGCGCGTCAGATGACGATCGAGAACATTGCTCTCGAAGCCAGCGATCTTCGGCGAGATCAGCGTTTTCGAACCATAGAACATCAGCGGGATGAAGGGCATGTCCTTGAGAAACAGCACTTCGGCCTGCCGCAGGATCGCCGCGCGGCGACCAAGGTCCTGCTCTTTGGCGGCGGACTGCATCAGCGCATCGTAGGCCGGATTGGCGTAGCTGGCGTAATTGAGACCCTTGTTGTCACTCTGGGCGAGGAACAGGAAATTCTGCGGGTCGGAATAGTCCGCGATCCAGCCGGCGCGGGCGATATCGAAATCGCCCTTCTCGCGCAGCAGGGCATAGTGCGACTTCAGATCCGAATTGACCAGCCGCGCCTCGATGTTGAGCGGCTTCCACATGTCGGCCATGGCGACCGATGTTGCCTTGTGGTTTTCAGACGTATTGTACCGGATCTCGATCGTCAGCGGTTTGAGACCGGGGCCATAGCCCGCCTCCTTGAGCAGGGCCTTTGCACGATCCTCGCGCTCGATCGGCGACAGTGCCTTGCCGGCCATTTCGGCCGGGGCGCCATAGTTGCCGATGCCGGGCGGGACCAGCGAATAGGCCGGGATCATCGTCCCGCCCCAGATGTCTTCGGCGAGAAACTCGCGGTCGATCACCAAGGCCAGCGCCTCGCGCACACGGGCATCGTTGAACGGTGCCTTACGGGTGTTGAAGACAAAATAGTAGGTGCCCAGATAGGGCGCGAGACGGAAACTGTCCTTGAGATTGGCACGGATGAATTTCAGCTGATCGGTCGGCACATCGTTGTAGTACTGGATCTCCCCGGCCTGAAAACGCCGCAGAGCCGCCGAACGGTCCTCGAGCGGGTAGAAGATCACCTGATCGAACCGGACAGAAGCCGCCTGCCGGTACTTCGGGTTCTTCACCGCCACCAGCTTGTCGTTGGGAACGAAGGATTTCAGCATGTAGGCGCCGTTCGACACCCAGTTCTCGGGTTTGACGAAATCCTTGCCAACCCGCTCAACGGTCGCCCTGTGCACAGGCAGGCCGGTCTGATGGGCGAGCTGCGCGATGAAATAGGGCGCAGCTGTCTCCAGGGTCAGTTCCAGCGTCCTGTCGTCAACGGCGCGGGCGCCGAGCGTATCGACCGCCGCGCGGCCCTTGTTGACCGCCTCGGCGTTCTTGAGCGTGTAGAGAATGGTCGCGTATTTGGCCCCGGTCGCCGGATCGAGCAGACGGCGGAACGAAAAGACGAAATCGCCGGCGGTGACCGGATCACCGTTCGACCACATCGCCTCCTTGCGCAGGCGGAAGGTATAGACCAGCCCGTCCGCGCTGACGCTCCAGCTTTCGGCGACGCCAGGCACAACCTCTGCCTTGGCGTTGTACGTCACAAGCCCTTCGAGCAGGTCGAGCAGGATGTCGCTTTCGACCACCGTCGAGGTCTTGTGCGGGTCGAGCGATTCGGGATCACCCGCCGCGCCCCGGTGAAAGATCGACTGGCTGGCCGCCGACCCGATCATTGCCAGTGCAATGGCCAGTCCGGCACACATCCCGCGCCAATTCAGCATCGCCTTGTCCTCATCACCACAAGCCGGCATAGGACCTGACAAGGACGGCATTTCTGCACAGTCCGCAAATCAAAATCCCTTCCGGCTCATTCAAATGCGCTTTACTGCATGCAGATATAGCATGATTCCCACAATCAGGGATTCATCATATCAGTTCTGCTGCCGTCGGATCAGTCAGTCGATGCAGGCGGTCCGCTGCGGTCAAGGCAAATCGGAGCAGCATCTCGCGCCGGGTGGCAGAGGGCAGCGGGCAGGCGGGAGCCGGACGGATCAGGCTGCCGCCATACGGATCGGCAACGATCAGACCGGCATCAGGCGGGAAAATCACCTCCGGCACCGCAGGCGAGGTCGCAAACAGCAGACCATCGCAATGGCATTGATAGTCCTGCCATTTGTGATCGGCGCGGAAGTCGGCAACGGAACTCTTGATTTCAACGATCCAGATGATCCCGCGGGCATTGACGGCAACAAGATCGGCCCGCCGTCCCGAGCGCAGCACGACCTCGGGCAGGCAGTTGAAGCCGAGCGAGCGCAGCAACCGGTGCGTCCCGCGCCCGATTGCCGCAGCGGCCTCCGACTGCCGCCCGTCGACGCCAAGGACGCCACCCCCGTTTGCCATCAACGTCGGGCGTCCTCCAGCACCATCGCAGCGCCCTTCTCGCCGATCATGATCGAGGGCGCATTGGTGTTGCCCGACACAATCCGCGGCATGATCGAGGCATCGATGACGCGCAGGTTGTCCATGCCGCGCACCTGGAGGCGAGCATTCGTGACCGCCATCGGGTCGCTGTCGAGACCCATTTTCGCAGTGCCGACCGGGTGGAAGATGGTCGTTCCGCAATCGCCGGCTCCCTTCACCAGCTCGTCATCATTCTGCAAATGCGGGCCGGGCAGGAATTCGCGCGGGTTGTAGCGCCGCAACGGCTCGGCCTCGGCAATGCGGCGGGCCAGCCGCAGACTGTCGACTGCCACCTGGCGGTCCTCATCGGTCGAGAGGTAGTTGGGATCGATCAGAGGCGGCGTGAACGGATCGGGCGCGGCGGCATGGATCGATCCGCGGCTGGTCGGGCGCAGGTTGCAGATCGAAGTCGTGAAGGCCGGAAACTTATGCAGCGGCTCGCCGAACCGGTCGAGCGAGAGCGGCTGAACATGGAATTCGACATTCGGCGTGGCGTAGTCAGCCGACGAGCGGCCGAACGCGCCGACCTGCGAGGGCGGCATGGTCAGCGGCCCTTTCCGGAACAGCGCGAATTCGAGCGCCATCCACGCTTTCTGGATCAGCGACTGGTCCATCTCGTTCAGGGTCTTGACGCCCTCGACCTTGAACATCGGCCGGAGCTGGAGATGGTCCTGAAGGTTCTCGCCGACGCCGGGCAATTCGTTGACGACCGGCACGCCGAGCTTCGACAGCACCTCTCCCCGCCCGATGCCCGAGAGTTCGAGCAACTGCGGCGTCATCACCGCGCCGGCGGCAAGAATGACCTCTCCCGAGCAATGGGCGGTGCGCTCGACGCCGTCACGGCGATAGGCGACACCCGTGACCTTGCGCCCGTCCAGGACCAGCTTGCGGACGTGGGCGTTGAGTTCGAGTCTGAGGTTAGGACGGTTCAGCACCGGCTTGAGAAATGCTTTGGCCGCGCTGCACCTGAGGCCACCCTGCTGGGTCAGCTGGAAATACGACGAGCCGAGATTGTCACCGCGATTGAAATCGTCGGTTTTCGGAATGCCCTCGAACACCGCCGCATCACGCCAGGCATCGAGAATGTCCCAGCGGGCGCGGGCCTTGTCGACCGAGAGCGGACCGTCGCCGCCGTGATGGGCGCTGGCGCCGAGAAAGTGGCGCTCGTGTCCCTTGAACAGCGGCAGGACATCGTCCCAACCCCAGCCGGTCAGGCCCATCTGGCGCCAGCCGTCATAGTCGGCCGCCTGCCCGCGCAGATAGAGCATGGCGTTGATCGACGACGAGCCGCCGATCGCCTTGCCACGCGGATAGGCGATGTCGCGACCGTTCAGCCCTTTCTGCGGCGTCGTCCTGAGGCACCAGTCCGAGCGCGGATTGCCGATGGCGAACAGATAGCCCACGGGGATGTGGAACCAGATCCAGTTGTCGTTGCCGCCGGCTTCCAGCACGAGGACGCGCGTCGAGGGATTGGCGCTGAGCCGGTTGGCAAGAACGGACCCGGCCGAGCCCGCCCCGATGATGATATAGTCGAAACGGTCGGCAGCATCGGAAGCAGCGGTCATAGGGCAATCCTGAACTCATCCGCGCCACACCCCGGCGCGGCGCGATCTTAGCCGCCACACGACACGGCGCAACCGGTTGCAGGCGGTCAATTTGACGCCGACCCATCTTGCGGTGCAGGGGATGATCTGCAATGGGCAGAGGGGCAATCGAACGGCGCGAAGGCGGGGTATGGAACCGGTTCTGGTGACGGGAGCTGCGGGCTTCATCGGCTATCATCTGGCCGCACGCCTCATCGCTGCCGGCCGGCCGGTGATCGGCGTCGACAATCTCAACGCCTATTACGACCCTGCGCTCAAGCGCGCCCGCCTCGCGCAGCTTGCCGCACGACCCGGCTTTTCATTCGTCGAGGCGGATATTGCCGACCGCTCGGCCATGACGCGGCTGTTTGCCGAAGCGGGATCGCGGACCATCGTGCATCTGGCGGCGCAGGCGGGCGTGCGCCACGGCATCGGCCATCCCCATGACTATGCCGACGCCAATCTGGTCGGGTTTCTCAACGTTTTGGAAGGCGCGCGCGCCGTCCACGCCCGCCACCTTGTCTTTGCGTCGACCAGTTCGGTCTATGGCCTGACGCCGGACCAGCCGTTCGGCGAGGGGCAGGAGACGGACCATCCCGCCAGCCTTTATGCCGCGACCAAGAAGGCGAACGAGATGATGGCGCACAGCTATGCCCATCTGTTCGCGCTGCCCGTAACGGGCCTGCGGTTCTTCACCGTCTATGGCCCATGGGGCCGGCCGGACATGGCCATCTACAGCTTCACCCGCGCCGCCTTCGAGGGCCGGACGGTTGATCTCTACAATCACGGCCAGCAGAAGCGCGACTTCACCTATGTCGACGATATTGTCAGCGGCATCACCGGCGTGATCGACCGGCCGCCCGCCCCTGATCCTGCCTATGACGCAGGCCAGCCGCACCCGGCACGCTCCAGCGCGCCCTATCGGCTCTTCAATATCGGCAACAACCGGCCCGAGACGCTGGCGACTCTGGTTGCCCTGATTGAAAAGCACACCGGCAAGCCGCTCGACACACGGCTGATTCCGGCCCAGCCGGGCGATGTGGTGGAAACCTACGCCAACATCGACGCCCTGTCCGCGGTCGCGGGCTATCGGCCGACGACAACACTCGATGAGGGGATCGGCCGGTTCGTCGCCTGGTATCGCGGGTATCACCATGTCTGACGCAAGCCTGCTCCGCAGCATCCTGCCGCTGCTGGTGGCCGCGCTCTCGGCCGGGATTCTGGTCTATGCAGCCATTCCGACGTTGATGCCGCTGTTCGCGCGCTATGCCCTGTCGCGGCCGAACGCCCGGTCGAGCCACCGGGTCCCGACGCCGCAGGGCGGTGGTGCTCCGGTGGTGCTGGCGGTTATACTGGTGACACTGCTGGCATTCCTGACCGGTCTTGCGGCCGCCAAGGAGGCCGCGTTCCGGGTCTACTACATGCTGCTCGTCGCCTCCGCCGTTGCCATGGCGCTGATGGGCGCGGCCGATGACATCCGCCCCCTGCCCGCCCTGTCGCGGCTGGCGATGCAGGCGGTTCTGGTCGGCCTTGTGGTGTTCGGCGCGCCGGAGGACTGGCGCATTGTCGAGGCCCTGCCGATGGCGGCAGAGCGGGCTATCGCCGTGGTGGCCGGCGTCTGGTTCGTCAACCTGACCAATTTCATGGACGGCATCGACGGGATCGTGGTTGCCGAAGCGGTGCCGTTGTCCGCGACCGTCGCCGTGCTTGCCGCACTCGGCATCGTCTCCCCGCTTGGCGGGATCGTCGCCGCCGCGCTGGCGGGCGCCATGCTCGGCTTTGCTCCCTTCAACCGCCATCCGGCACGGCTGTTTCTCGGCGATGTCGGCAGCCTGCCGATCGGGCTGTTCATGGCAGCGCTGATGTTCGAACTCGCCGCGCGGGTCAGCATCGCCGCTGCGGTGCTGCTGCCGATGTATTTCCTCGCCGATGCGACCCAGACACTGCTCAAGGGTCTGGCCAACCGGCAGAACGTGCTCGCGGCCCATCGCCGCCATGCTTATCAGAACGCGGTCGACGGCGGCATGTCCGCGCCGGACGTGACGCGCCAGGTGCTGGGGCTGAACATCGGGCTGGCTGTGCTGGCGCTGGCTGCCATCGTGTCGCAGACCACGGTCATCGATGCCGGCCTCGTGCTCATCGGTCTGGCGGCGACCCTTTTGCTGATGCGACGCTTCCGGGCCGCTGGTCGATGAGCGGGGCAATCCTCGTCACCGGCGCGACGGGATTTGTCGGCCGCGCGGTGATCGCGGCGCTGGCCGACGGAGACCGGCCGGTGGTGGCACTGGTCCGCCGCTTTGTCGATGATCTGCCCGCCGGGGTGATCCAGCGCCGGACGGCGGCGATCGAGACCCTTGACCAGGACGGCTGGCTGACCGCGCTGGACGGCATCGGAACGGTGATCCATCTGGCGGCCATTGCCCATATCGGCCCGGATGTGACGGACGATCACTACGACTCCGTCAACCATCGCGCCGTGGCGGGACTGGGCGATGCCGCACGGATTGCCGGAGTGAAGCGGATTGTCTTCCTGTCATCGATCCGGGCGCAATGCGGGCCAAGCGCGCCGGACGTCCAGACAGAAGCCTCCGCACCGCGACCGACCGATGCCTATGGCCGGGCCAAGCTGGCGGGCGAACAGGCACTGGCCGCCTCGGACGTGCCGTACGTCACGCTGCGGCCTGTGCTGATCGTCGGTAACGCGCCGAAGGGCAATCTCCGGCTGCTGGCGCGGCTCGCCCGCCTGCCGTTGCCGTTGCCGCTGGCCGGGCTGGCGGCACGACGCTCGATGGTCAGTCTCGACGATGTGGTCGCGCTGACGATCAGGGCGATCGATGATCCAGCCATGGCGGGGCAGGTGCTGATCCTTGCCGATGGCGCGGCGCTGACGATCGGAGAGATCGTCGCTGCGCTGCGTCGTGGCTCCGGCCGGGCACCGATGCTGTTTGCACTGCCTGAAACGCTGCTGCGGCTGCCATTCCGGATGATCGGCCGCGACGACCTGTGGCAGCGGATCGGCGGCGCACTGGTGGCGCGATCCGAGGGTCTGACCGCCCTCGGCATCCCTGCACCGTCCGGCCTCAGGGCGCGTCTGGAGCGCCTGCTTCGTCCGCCCGGACGGTGATGTTGAAGGTCGGGATGGCCTGACGGAACACCGCTTCGGCGGCTGCGCGATCGCCTGCGGCCAAAGCGGCATCGAGCGCGGCAACCCAGCCCGCAATCACCGGCAGCGACGCGCCTACAGTCTGCGCTGCGAGCACGCCCTCGACGCCGACATCGACCTTGGTCTCGTCCTTGGCGAACAGGATTTCGTTGAGCCGTTCGCCGGGCCGCACACCCGTGTAGCGGATCTCGATATCGACGCCCGGCTCGAACCCGGAGAGTCGGACCATCCGCTCGGCAAGATCGACGATCCTGACCGGCTGGCCCATCTGGAGCACATAGGTCGAGGCGCGCACCGTCGCGTTTCCGTCGCGGGCATGGGTCGCGGCAGTCAGCACAAGGTCAGCGGCCTCGCTCACCGTCATGAAGAACCGCACCATGTCGGGATGGGTGACCGTCAGCGGCCCGCCGCGCTCGATCTGCGCCTTGAACTTGGGCACGACGGACCCGTTCGAGCCCAGCACATTGCCGAACCGGACCGAAATCAGCCGGGTGGCCGCGCCCTTGCGGCGCAACTCCTCGTCGACCGCCTCGGTATAGATTTCGGCAAATCGCTTGGTGGCGCCCAGCATCGAGGCCGGCTCGATCGCCTTGTCGGTCGAGATCATCACGAACGCCTCGACCCCGGCGGCAACCGCGGCGTCGGCGACATTGATCGATCCGGTCACGTTGGTGCGGATGCCCTCGCCCCAGTCCTGCTCGAGGTAGGGCACATGCTTGAGGGCAGCGGCATGAAACACGACGTCCGGCTTGAAATCGGCGATCAGGCCGAACAGCCGGTCGCGGTCGCGCACATCGCAGATATGGCCGCTGACGGAGAGGCGACCGGACGCGGTGATCAGCAGTTCGGTAATCGCATGCAGCGCCGGTTCGGAATTCTCAAGCACCAGGATTGCAGACGCACCAAAGCCGGCGGCCTTGAGGCAGACCTCCGACCCGATCGACCCGCCACCACCGGTGACGATGACGCGCTTGCCCTTGAGAAAGCCCGACAGGCGCGGCAGATCGATATGCACCGACGGGCGCAGGAGCAGGTCCTCGATGTTGACCGGAGCGATGCGCGCGGCCTCACCGTCGATCGACTGGAAGCGCGACAGCGTCAGCCCCAGCCGCCGGGCGCTCTGGAACAGCTGGTCGGGATTGCCATCGGACGTCAGCGCCGAGGGCATGACGACGAGGCGGCGGATCGGCGTTCCCTGCGCGGCAAAATCGGCGGCGACATCCTCCAGCTGATCGGGCGAACCGGCCACCGGCACCCCGCGGATCGACTGGTCGTGATCAGCCCGGCGCGGCGAGAGAATCGCTTTCGGCGCAATGCCGGCCAGCGTGCCGGTTTCCAGCGCGCGCAGCGCGATTTCGATCTCGTTGGAGCGGCCGACCAGCAGCGCGGGGGCAGCCGGGTTGGCGGCGCTCGCACTCTTGCGGCGGCTGTCCTTCCACGCCCGGTAGGCCATGCGCGGACCGCCGAGCAGCGCCATCAGCAGCAGCGCGAAAATCAGGATGGTCTGGCGGCCAAAATAATAAAAGCCGTAGAACTCGCGTCCGACCAGAACGTAGTCAATCACCATCGCAGAGACGGTAAGCACGCCGGCGGATTTGGCGATCGCCATCAGGTCGGGGATCGAGGCAAAGCGCCACTTCGACTTGTAGAGCCCGAAGAACAGGTAGACGAGCGCGGCATAGGCGAGGAACCACGGCAGCACGATCATCAGCGAATCGAGCCGGCCAGCCTGCTCGAATTCGTTGAAGCGCAGCAGGATGCTGAGAACAGCCGCCAGCGCCGTCATGACAAGGTCATGAACGATGATGGCCGACTTTTTCCAACTGAACGGCTTGCGCAATGCTCTTGATCCTGCGCCCTGTGCGGCGCCCGCCTCGCCGTATCCGGCGGCGCGGCGGGTTTGTCAACCGCAACGAGGCGGCACGATCACCCTACCAGGAGCCGCGCAGACCGAGATAGACCGAGCGGCCGGCCGTGCCGTAGTCGTAGACTTCCTGATAGCGCGCGTTGGTCAGGTTCTCGCCCCGGACAAACAGGGCGACCTCCTTGTTGAGGCGGTAATCGGCGCTGACATCAAAGCGCGCGTAGGGTGCGAGCCGCTGGGTCTCGCCGGTCGAGGAGAACCGCTCACCGACCAGCCGCACCGAGGGTTCGATGGTGAAACCCTCGAACGGCTTGAAATTCAGCGACACGACACCGGAATGTTCCGGCCGGCGGGCCAGCCGCTTGTCGGTCCTCTCATCAACGGCCGACAGGTGCGTGTAACTGGCGCGGGCGGTCAGCATCCCTTCGATCAGCACCGCATTGGCCGACAGTTCGACGCCCGACATGTTGGCCCGGCCGACATTCAGGTAGCAGCCGAACGGTTGGGCCGGCGGACAGCCACCGAAGGAAAAGTCGATGAGATTGGTCAGTCTGGTGGCAAATCCGGTCGCCGAGAGCGTCAGACGGCCACCCAGCAGGGTCTGGTCGATCCCCGCATCGACGCCGATCGCCTTTTCGGACTCGAGCGTGCGCGTGCCGTAGAGCGGGCTGTAGCGCTGGAACAGCGACGGCGCCTTGCCGCCGGTGCCGGCGCTGGCACGCAGCTTGGTGCCGGTTTCGGCGATGCGGTAGGCGCCGGTGGCGCGCCAGGTGAGGAACCGCTCGCCGTCACCGACATCGTCATAACGGCCGCCGAGCGACAGGTCGAACCGCTCGCCGACCGGCAGCTGATAGAGCGCGAACAGCGATCGCGTCTGCTGGCGGGCGGTTTCCCGGTCGATCGTGGTCAGCAGGATGTTGCGGCTGCGGGTTTCCAGCCGATCCTCATGGAGGCCGCCGCCGAAGGTCAGTTTGCCGAACGCGCCAAGCGACAGGTCGCCCTGATATTCAGCCCCGAAGCGCTGGCCGATGTAGTCGTAGATGTTGCGGCCGCGCCCGATGCCGAAGCCGAAATTGAAGTAGGTATAGCTGTCGTAGTTGCGGCTCGAATGGTTGGCGTAGAGCGTCAGCGCATTCTTCAGCGTGCCGTCGAACGCCGTGGCACTGAGCCGCGTATAGGCGGTCGTCAGCCGGCTGGTCGCCCGGTTCTCGGTGTCCGGCTCGGTCGAGAACAGCGGATGGTAGTAGGCCGCGTCGTACTGGGCACGGTTGAAACTCGAGGTCAGCCCGGTCTCGATCTCGATCCCCTCGGCCGGCCGCCAGGCAAATTTCATCGCGCCGCCGAGCCGCTGGAAGGCATCGTTCTCGAGCGGACGGGCCAGTGCGGAGGTAATCCGCCCGATGCGGTAGCCATAGGCGGAAAAGCCCGCACCGCGGCTGCCGGCCAGCGACAGGGCATAGTCGAAATCGGCGGTGCCACCCGAAACGGCGGCGCGGCCGGACGTGGTGCCATAGCTGCCGCTCTCGATGCCGGCACTGAACTTCGGCCCGCCACGGCCCTTGCGGGTGATGATGTTGACGACGCCGCCGAGCGCATCCGAACCATAGAGCGCCGATTGGGGTCCACGCAGCACCTCGATCCGCTCGATATCGCCGGCGACCAGCGTGTTGAGATCGAATTCCGCCGCGCCGTTCGACGGATCATTGGCGCGCATGCCGTCCACCAGCACCAGCGTGTGACGCGCTTCGCCGCCACGAATGCGCAACCGGGCGGCCTGTCCCGGCCCGCCGTCTTCGGTCACGAACACGCCGGGCACGGCGCGGAAAATGTCGGCCGTGCTTCTGACCGGCGCCTTCTCGATGTCCTCGCCACGGATGACCGTGATGGCGGAACCGGCGCGCTGGATCGCCTGCGGCGAGCGCGACGGCGTCAGCACGATATCGGCGCCCGCCGAGACCGGATCGGGCGCAGGCTGCTGGGCGGCGGCGATGAGGGGACATACGACAATAAGGCCGGCCGCAAGCGCGGCCCGACCGGGACGTTTCACAGACATAGTCTCTCCTGTCCGGCCCACCGCCGGCATTGAGGGTCACACCATGTCGACTGGCCGGTCTCCTGGCTCGCGGACTTCTGATGGGACGCGCGTACCTTCCCGGGGAACGTCCCCAGTGGTGTTCGAATGCGCGTCCATCCGCTTACAGTTGCGGGGGCAGCCACGGCATAGATTCGCAAGCGAACCGCACCGTGTTCCCGTTTCACCTCTTGGCTTTCGGCCGCAAGGCACCAACGACGCATCTTCTAAAGCATGGAGCCGACACGACAGCAAGCGCCGTTAACCTGTTCTTAAGACCCAGGGCCGCGCAGCGCTGGCATCCCAAAGCGGTTTTCGGCTAGAGAGGAAGCGAACAGCGACAGGGCCAATGCCGTGAACAGCGTTTTTTCCTCCCTTCCCACCACGATTTTCGACACGATGTCCCGGCTGGCGCGCGAACATGCCGCCGTCAACCTCGGTCAGGGCTTTCCGGATGATCCCGGCCCGCTCGATGTGCGGCAGAAGGCAGCGGAGGCGGTTGTCACCGGCTGGAACCAGTATCCGCCGATGATGGGCCTGCCCGAGCTGCGCCAGGCGATCGCCGTCCATTACCGCCGCTTCCAGGGGCTTGACCTCGATCCCGATGCCGAGATCATGGTCACCTCCGGCGCGACCGAGGCGCTGGCCGGCGCGCTGATGGCGTTGATCGAGCCGGGCGACGAGGTGGTGCTGTTCCAGCCGATGTATGACGCCTATCTGCCGCTGGTGCGGCGGGCCGGCGGGGTGCCGCGGTTCGTGACGCTGAAGCCGCCGCACTGGCGGTTCACCGAGGACGATCTTGCCGCCGCCTTCTCCGACAGGACCCGCGTCGTGCTGTTCAACAATCCGCTCAACCCCGCCGGCGTGGTCTACGGGGCGGAGGATCTCGATCTGCTGGCGCGGTTCTGCGTCCGTCATGATGCCGTGGCGGTCTGTGACGAGGTATGGGAGCATGTGATCTTCGACGGACGCCGTCACCTGCCGCTGATGGCGCGCGAGGGCATGCGCGAGCGTACGGTCAAGATCGGTTCGGCAGGCAAGATCTTCTCACTGACCGGATGGAAGGTCGGGCTGGTCGCCGCCGCCCCGGCGCTGATGAAGGTTCTGTCCAAGGCGCACCAGTTCCTGACCTTCACGACGCCGCCCAACCTGCAGGCGGCCGTCGCCTACGGGCTGGGCAAGGACGACGCCTATTTCACCGCCATGCGCGGCGCGTTCGAGCGCAGTCGCGACCGGTTCTGCGCTGGCTTGCGCGAGCAGGGATTCAGCGTGCTCGACAGCGCCGGCACCTATTTCGTCAATGTCGACATCGCCCCCTTGGGTGAGCATGACGATGCCGCCTTCTGCCAGCGGCTGGTGGTGGAACCGGGCATCGCGGCGATCCCGGTGTCCGCCTTCTATGCCGAAGAGGCCGTCCGCACGGTCGTTCGGTTCTGCTTTGCCAAGCACGACGCGACGCTGGATGCGGCGCTGGAACGGCTGTCACGCATCGCCCGATGAGCAAACCCGTTGCATTGCCGTCTGAAACTTCGCAGATTTGCGGTACGGGTCCTGTCATTGAGGGTGATCATGTCGCTTCGTCTTATCGGTCTTGCCGCCCTGTTCGCCGCCGGAACAGCGCTGGCGCAGGAGAAGGTCGTCAACGTCTATAACTGGAACGATTACATCGATCCCAAGGTGCTGGAAGACTTCACCCGCGAGACCGGGATCAAGGTCGTCTACGATACCTACGACAACAACGAGATCGTCGAGACCAAGATGCTGACCGGCAAGTCCGGCTACGATCTGGTCGTCCCGTCCGGCCCGTTCCTGCAGCGGATGGTCGCGGCCGGCGTGTTCGAGAAACTGGACCGCAGCAAGCTGCCCCATGCGAAAAACCTCTGGCCGGAGATTGCCGAGAAGCTGAAGGCCTACGATCCGGGCAATCTGCATGCCATCAACTACATGTGGGGCACGACCGGAATCGGCATCAATGTCGACAAGGTTAAGGAACGGCTGGGCGACCTGCCGCTCAACTCATGGGATCTGCTGCTGAAACCGCAGGTGGTGGAGAAGCTCAAGGATTGCGGCGTCTATATGCTGGACGCGCCCGAGGACGTGTTCCCCGGCGTGCTGCGCTATCTTGGCCTTGCGCCCAATTCCAAGAAGCCGGAGGACATCGTCAAGGCCGCCGATCATCTGATGAAGGTGCGGACGGTCGTGCGCAAGTTCCATTCTTCCGAATACATCAACGCCCTGGCTGCCGGCGACATCTGCATCGCGCTCGGCTATTCGGGCGATGTGCTGCAGGCCAAGCGCCGGGCGGAGGAAGCCAAGAACGGTGTCAGGATCGACTATGTCATCCCGCGCGAGGGTGCGCTGATGTGGTTCGATTCGTTCGTGATGCCGACCGATGCGCCCAACAAGGACAATGCCTACGCGTTTCTCGACTTCATGATGCGGCCCGATGTCGCCGCCCGCAACACCGACATGGTGTCCTATGCCTCGGGCAATCTGGCCGCCAAGACCGAGATTTCCAAGGACATCCTCAACAATCCGAGCATCTATCCCGATGCGGCGACCTTCGGCCGGCTGTTCACCAACACAGCCTATGATGACAGGGTCCAGAAGGTCGTGACGCGGCAGTGGACGCGGGTCAAGACCGGGAAGTGACGCGGCTGATGCCGGTCTTCCCGTTTCCGGCACTGGTTGCCGACATCGGCGGCACCAACGCGCGATTTGCCTGTCTTGAAGCGCCGGATGCGCCACTGTCATCACCGGTGCGGCTGGCAACGGCAGAAGCGGTGAGCTTTGCGGCAGCTGTGCGGCTGGCCACAGACCGCGGCGGCTTTCCGGTGCCGCGCTCGCTGCTGGTCGGCGCCGCCGGCCCGGTGCGCGATCGTGCCGTGCGCCTGACCAATGCCGCGTGGACGATCAACGGTCCGGCGCTGGCGCGCGACCTCGGCCTCGCTCAGGGGATCCTGTTCAACGATTTCGAAACCCTGTCGCTCGCCCTGCCGGCGCTCAGACCTGCTGACTGGCGGGCGATCGGCCCGGACCGGGCGGCGACATCGGGCACGCTGGCCGTGATCGGCCCCGGGACCGGGCTTGGCGTCGGCGCACTGGTCGATGCCGGCGGGCGCTGGTTGCCGCTGTCGTCCGAGGGCGGCCATGTCGCTCTGGCGGCACGGGACGAGGCAGAGGCGGCGTTATGGGCGCGCCTTGCGCCCGATGGACACCGGCTGGTGGCCGAACGGCTGCTTGCAGGCCCCGGCCTCGCGCGTCTTCATGCGGCGCTGGCCGGACGCGACTGCGACCCTGCAACGGTGAGTACGCTGGCGCTTTCGGGGGCGGATCATGAAGCACGAATGGCGGTGAGGCGGTGGCTGGATGCGCTCGCCCATTTCAGCCGCGACATGGCCCTGACGTTTCTGGCAACGGGCGGCGTCTATCTGGCCGGCGGTATCCTGCCGCAGATGTGTGACCTGATTGATGGCGATGCGTTCCGCGCCAGCTTCGAGACGCACCCGACCCATCAGGCGGTCCTCGAAACGATTCCGATCCGTCTGATCGTCGCCGCCGAGCCAGCGCTCGCGGGACTGTCGGCCTTTGCCGGCGCGCCCGATCGCTACCATGTCGATCTGGAGCGCCGCCTGTGGCGGTAGTGTCCGACCAGCGACCTCAGGCCGCGCGCGACGTGTCGCCGACGGTCAGAATTCCGTAGATCGTCGCCGGATCGCGGGTCACGCGCAGATCCTGCACGATCGACGGGGTGCGTAGCAGCCGGGCGATGCGGGCAAGACCCTGAAGGTGATCTGCGCCCGCATCTTCGGGCGCCAGAAGGACGAAAACGAGATCGACGGGGACGCCGTCGACAGCCTCGAAATCGATCGGCTTGTCGAGCCGGGCGAAGGCACCGACCATCGACTTCAGGCCGGCAAAGCGGCCATGAGGAATGGCCAGACCGTTGCCGATGCCGGTCGATCCGAGCCGTTCGCGCTGCAGAAGTGCGTCGAAAACCTCGCGCTCGCCTAGCCCGGCACCGCGGGCGGCAAGAGTTGCGAGATCCTGAAGCACCTGCTTCTTGCTGGTTGCCTTAAGCCCACCGACAATCAGGCCGGGAGAGAGGAGCGTGCTGAGTTTCATGCGCCGTTCTTCGTCAAAGTCCCCGCCCGTTAGCACAATGACCGGGCTCGCGAATGGAGATGGATCAAACATCCCCAAAAGCAAGCCCGGCGCATCAGCATCCGGTGTGGCCGGTGGCGTTGATACCGATCAGCCGATATCGACCCAGCCGAAGTGTCCATCCGGGCGACGGTAAAGCACGTTTATCCGTCCGGTGCCAGCATTTCGGAACACCAGAACAGGGTTTTTCCCCGCCTCGAATGCGGCGACCGCGCCCAGCACGGACAGAGTCCGGGCCTCAGCCAACGGCTCTGCGATGATTGCAGCGCCAGCCGCGGTCGTCTCGATCACGTCGACGTCCTCGTCCTCGCCGGCGCTGGCCATCGCGGCGCCCTCGGGCATCGCGGCACCTGCTCCGGCATGTTCGGACCGACGGCGCTTGTGGCGCCGGAGCTGCTTGGCAATCCGCTCGACGGCGACGGACAGCGAGGCGTAGGCATCGGGCGCCTCGCCGCTCACATGCAGGTCAGGACCATGCGCGAGATGGATGGTGCAATCGGTCTTGAACCCCAGGCCATCCTTGACCACCGTCACATGCCCCGAATAGCCGCCATCGGCATATTTGGCGACCACCTCGTTGATCTTGGCTTCCGCCTGATTGCGCAGGACATCGCCGATATCGAGATTTTTTCCGGTAACTCGCAGTGCCATGAAAGGTTCCTTGCTAGAGGGCCATCCGACGAATCCGTCGCCGGATCATCAGGTTAATCCAAAACGGTGCGGACGGTGCACGAAATTTGCGCAGTGCGAAGCCAAAGGCTCAGCCCATCCGGACCAGACCGGCGGCCTTCTCCCGGCGTCGCACCGAAGAGGACGGAATGTGCATTCCCTCCCGGTACTTGGCGACGGTCCGGCGGGCAACCTCGATCCCCACGGCACGCAAGCCGTCGACAATCGCGTCGTCCGACAGGATCGCCTTGGGGTCCTCCGCATCGATCATCTGGCGGATCCGGTGGCGCACGGCCTCGGACGAGAAGGCCTCGCCACCATCGGACGCCGCAATCGCGGTCGAGAAAAAATACCGCATCTCGAACAGGCCGCGCGGGGTGGCCATGAACTTGTTGGCGGTGACGCGGGAAATCGTCGATTCGTGCATCTGCACCGCCTCGGCAATGGTCTTCAGGTTCAGCGGCTTGAGATGGGCGACGCCGTAGGTGAAGAAGGCGTCCTGATGCCGGACAATCTCGGTCGCCACTTTCAGAATGGTGCGGGCGCGCTGTTCGAGGGAGCGGACGATCCATGTCGCGTTGGTCCAGGCCTCGTCGGCGAAGGAGCGCACCGTGCTCTCGCTGTCCTTGGCGATCCGGCTGTAGAAACTGCGGTTGGCAATGACACGCGGCAGCGCATCGCTGTTGAGATCGACGCGCCAGCCGCCGTCGGGCGCGACGCGGACGATGACATCCGGCGTCACCGGCTCGGCCGGACGGGTGTTGAATTTCAGGCCCGGCTTGGGATCCAGCGACCGGATATCGCGGACCATGTCGGCGAGATCCTCGTCATCGGTGTGACAGCGGCGCTTCAGGGTCGCGAAATCCCGCTTGGCCAGCAGATCAAGATTGTCGAGCAACTGCTGCATCAGCGGATCAAGCCGGTCCTTTTCCCTCAGCTGGATCGCCAGACATTCCTTCAGCGAACGCGCGCCCACCCCGGAGGGCTCGAACGCCTGGACCAGCGCGAGCACCTCCTCGACCTCGTCGATCGAAACGCCGAGCCGCTGGGCGATGTCGGCGACCGGTTCGGCCAGATAGCCGGTCGGGTCGATCGCCTCGATGATCACCGAACCGATCAGGCGGCGGATCCCGTCGGGCATCGCCTCGGCCAGTTGATGGTGCAGGTGTTCGGTCAGGCTGGTTTCGGCGGCCAGATAGGCTTCGAGATTGGGATCATCGCCATCGAGAGGCGCCCCTGCTCCGCCGCCGCGCATCTCCCAGAACGGGCTGTCGGTCGGTGCATCGCCCGTCGCGGCTCCGGTGGCCGGCGCAACCGGCTCATCGGGATAGGCATTGTCGAGATTGGTGCCGAGGTCGCGCTCCAGTGTCTCGCGGTCCGGCATCCGGTCAAGCGCCCAGTCGCCCTCGTCGCGGCTGTCCTCGGCAGGCGGTGCCTCGGACTGGAACGGCGCGTCGTCGTCGTTCTCGGCCCGTTCGAGCATCGGGTTGCGCTCGAGTTCAGCCTCGACGAAGGCGGCCAGATCAACCGTCGACAGTTGCAGCAGCCGGATGGCTTGCAGCAATTGCGGCGTCATCACCAGAGACTGGCTCTGACGCAGGACCAGTTTGGGACCGAGGGCCATGCTTACCTGATACTCCAGCCAAAGGGGCGGCTTTGCCCTCTGAACTAGAGGATAAAGCTTGCCGGTTCGTGCTGCACACGACTTAGCATGAAACTTGCTTGATCAATAGTGAAAGCGCTCGCAGGCTCCGGCCACGCGCGCGCTGTGCGGCTGTCTAGAGCCGGAAATCCTCGCCCAGATAGAGCCGGCGCACATCCGGATTGGCAATGATGTCATCGGTCGAGCCTTCCATCAGAACCTGACCGGAATGGATGATATAGGCCCGGTCGATCAGTCCGAGCGTCTCGCGGACATTGTGATCGGTGATCAGCACGCCGATGCCGCGCGCGGTCAGCTGGCGGACCAGCGCCTGAATGTCGCCGACCGCAATCGGGTCGATGCCGGCGAAGGGCTCGTCAAGCAGCATGAACGACGGGCGGCCGGCCAGCGCGCGGGCAATTTCGCAGCGCCGCCGTTCGCCACCGGAGAGCGCGATGGACGGCGATTTGCGCAGCCGCTTGATGTTGAACTCGTCGAGCAGTTCGTCGAGTTCGCGCTCGCGCTTCCTGCGGTCCGGTTCGACCACCTCAAGCACAGCGCGGACATTCTGCTCGACCGTCAGGCCGCGGAAAATTGACGCCTCCTGCGGAAGATAGCCGATGCCGAGCCGGGCGCGACGATACATCGGCAACGGCGTGATGTTGCGGCCATCCAGCAGGATCTCGCCCTTGTCCGCCGGCACAAGGCCGGTGATCATATAGAAGATCGTCGTCTTGCCGGCGCCGTTGGGGCCAAGCAGGCCGACCGCCTCGCCCTTGCGGACATAGAGGCTGGCACCGCGCACGACCTCGCGCCCGCGATAGCTCTTGCCGACCTGATGGACGGAGAGAATGTCCTTGCCGGTTTCGGCCACACGCTGGGGCTGTGCGAGCGAGGCCAGATCAACCGACGCCGGGGCAAGCACGGGCTGGGGCATACCCGACCCCGCCGCCGCTGCGCCGTCCGCGGCATCGGCACGGCCGCCGATTGCCTTGAGGCGATCAAACAGGCCGGTCACGATCCGTCCGTTTCCCTGTTTAGGCCATGCCATACGCCGGACCTGTCCCTGATTGCACGTTTGCCCTCGCGCGAAGGCGCAGCCCTAAAGAGAGCCGAAGTGCCGCCTTGTCAACGCGGCTTGGGCTTTCCGTCCCCCTGGCCGGGCGTGAAAATGCCGCGCACGCGCCCGCCCTCCACAGTCCCGATGCCGGTCTTGGTGTTGTAGATCATCTTCTCGCCGGCCTGAACGTTCTCACCGTCCGAAATGACGACGCTGCCGGTCAGGGTCACGATATCGTTCTCATAGACCAGCAGGTTGGAGGTCGCGGTCTGCTTTTCCTGATTGATCGAGACCGGGCCGTGACATTCCAGCCGTTTCAGGCCACCGGCACCGGGCTGGCCGGCGGAGGCAGCCGGCGGGGAGGCGCTGCCCTGCGTCCGCGCCTGCGCGCTCTTCTGGTCGAAGAAGATCACCAGTTTCGAGCACCGCATCGTCATCTTGCCCTGTACGACGACGACATCGCCCGAATAGGTCGCGGAACTGGCCTGCTGCTGTACCTCAAGCTTGTTGGCGTCGATCTTGTAAGGGTCCTTGGAATTGGAACCGAAGTTCGACAGCGGCGAGGCATTGGTCGCGGCCGGCGCAGCAGGCTTGGCCTTGGTCTGGGCATTGGCGATTGCCGGCATGGCACTGATCGCCAGAACGCTCAGCGCAAGGCGGAAGACAGCGAGAAAAGGGGTCGCAAGGGTCATGGGCTAGCGGGGCGCTCCAGCAGCAACAGGATCGGCCACCGGCGTCTCCGATGGCCTGAATTCGCTTCTGACATTGCCTTCGAACACGGCGACCTTGCCATTGTCGAGGATATTCATCCGGTCGGATTTGACCCATCCGTTCGGCAGGACAACATCTGCGGGGTCAGCGGTGGCAACCGTCCCCGCCTTGAAGTCGATGTCGGCGTTGAGCAGCCGCATCTCGAAGCCGCTGTCGGTCTTGACCAGCACATCCCGGTCGACGCGCAGCTTCTCGGTTGTTGTGTCGTAGATGCCGATGACCGCCGAGAGATTGGCCCAACTGCCCTTGTCCATCTCGATCCGGGCGACAGGCTTTGCCAGTTCGACGATGGACGGCTTGCGAATATCCTGAATGGCAGCGTCCGCTGTCACCTCATAGGCCTTGCTGTCCTTCTTGAAGCCCGACAGTTTGGGGTGTTCCATCATCAGTTTGGAACCCTGCAAGGCCGTCGAGGCAACCGAGACCTCGCCTTCGAGGCCGGCGAACGGATTGAGAAACCGGGCGATGAAGACCACGACCAGCGCCCCGCCGCAGGCGATCGGAATTGCCTTGCGCAGGAAGCGCACGCGCGCCGAATGACGCGCGGCCTCGGCGAAGGCGCGCGTCTCGGTGCCACCGACCGTGCTGTCGGGCCGTAACGACCCATTGCCGGGGAACAGGGAGGCAAAAGAAACCATGATGTTCCGCAAAGCCCGTCTCGATGGCGAAGTTATGACGTGCCGGCGTTAACAGCCGCTATTCATGCGCGAAAATATCGTTCTCCGCCCAGCCGGCGAGGTCAAGACGGGCGCGCGCCGGCAGGAAGCCGAAGCACTGCGCGGCCAGTTCCGTCCGACCCTCGCGGGCCAGCATCATGTCGAGCCGGGCCTTGATCGCATGCAGATAGAGCACATCGGAGGCAGCGTAGGCGACCTGCGCCTCGGTCAGCGTGTCGGCCGCCCAGTCGGACGATTGCTGCTGCTTGGAAATCTCGACCCCGATGAGTTCGCGCGCAAGGTCCTTCAGTCCATGCCGGTCGGTGTAGGTCCTGACCAGCTTGGAGGCGATCTTGGTGCAATAGACCGGCGTCGGCATCACGCCGAACGCCCGGCTGAGCACCGCCAGATCGAAACGGGCGAAATGGAACAGCTTCAGCACGCTCGGGTCGGCGAGGCTGGCGGCAAGGTTCGGAGCGGTCGTCTGCCCCGCCTCGATCTGCACGACATCGGCGCTGCCATCGCCCAACGACAACTGCACGACGCAGAGCCGGTCACGCAGGATATTGAGCCCCAGAGTCTCGGTATCGATGGCGACGACGGACCCCTCAGGCAGGGGAGCGGGCAGGTCGCCCTTGTGAAAACGAATGGTCATGAAGCGCGCGCCGGTTGATGAGTGACAGGCCGCTGATAGCGAAAAACCGGCCCTGACGCAAAACATCCTGCCGCTTGGCACGCCGAGCGGTTTCGCGCTATCCCGTCTCCATGGTGATCCAACCGTTCCAAAGGGCCGTCCGCGGCCGCCTGTTCTGGTTCGTCGACGATCCGGCCCGGTCCGGCGCGCGGGCCTATCGCTATCTCGAAGACGGTCTGATGCTGATCCGCAACGGCATCATCACGGCGATCGGCGAGGCGGCGGTCCTGCAACGGCAACTGCCGGTGGGCCTCGAGGTCATCGAGACCGGGCGCGGGCTGGTCATGCCGGGGTTCATCGACGCGCATCTGCATCTGCCGCAGACGCAGGTGATCGCCTCACACGGAGCGGACCTGCTCGACTGGCTGGAGCGCTTCACGTTCGTCGAGGAGCAGCGGTTCGCCAACCCTTCGCATGCGCGCAAGGTGGCGCGGGTCTTTCTCGACAGCCTGATCGCGCATGGCACGACAACGGCGGCGGTGTTCGGCTCGGTCCATTCCCAGTCGGTCGAGGCCTTCTTCACCGAATCGGATGCCCGCAACACCCGCATGATCGCCGGCAAGGTGATGATGGATCGCAACGCGCCTGCCGCTCTGATGGACACCGCGCAATCGGGCCATGACGACTCGCTCGCGCTGATCGAGCGCTGGCATGGCCGCGGGCGGCAGCATTATGCCATCACGCCGCGGTTCGCGATCACGTCGACAGAAGCGCAGCTGGAAGCCGCCGGCGCGCTGGCCCGGGCCTATCCCGAGTGCACCATCCAGACCCATCTGGCCGAGAGTGCACGCGAGATCGAAACGGTGCGCAGCCTGTTTCCCGATGCCGTCGATTACACCGATGTCTATGACCGGTATGGTCTGCTGACGCCCCGCAGCCTGTTCGGCCATGCGATTCACCTGTCGGACCGCGAGCGGCAGCGGATGGCGGAAACCGGCGCGGTGTCCGTCCACTGCCCGACATCGAACCTGTTTCTCGGCTCCGGCCTGTTCGACTGGCATGCGGCGCGCGCGGCCGGCCAGCGGATCGCCGTCGCCACCGACATCGGCGCCGGCACCTCCTATTCGATGCTGGCGACGCTGAACGAGGCCTACAAGATCCAGAAGCTGCTCGGCCGCAGCCTGCCGCCGCTCGAGGCCTTCCACGCCATCACGCTGGGCAATGCCGAGGCGCTTGGCCTTGCCGACCTGATCGGCTCGTTCCGCCCGGGCCGGGAGGCCGATTTCGTCGTGCTCGATGCCGCAGCCACACCGGCGATGGCGCACCGGATGGAGCGGGTGGACAGCATCGAGGACGAATTGTTCGTGGCGATGACGATGGGCGACGACCGGGCCGTGACCGCCACCTACATCATGGGCGTGCGCGCCGACGCGCCGCCACAGATCGGATAGCGATCCGGGTCAGTTCTGAAGCACCTTGACGATATGGTCATCGAATTCGACGTGCACGTCGTCACCGATTTTCCACGAATCGGCACGTACGCCGTCGATGACGAACACCTCGCCGGCCGGCGTCTCGATCGAATATTCCATGTGCTTGCCAATGTAGGCAGCCTTGGCAATGCGCGACGCCAGCGTCCGCGCACCCGGCTTGTGGAACAGCCGGACGGAATTGGGTCGCACCATCAGCTTGCCCGCCCCGGTGACCAGTCCCTTGCCGCGCGGCAGCGCGAGGTCCAGCGCGCCAAGACGGACGGTCACGGTGTCAGCCTCGACCCGGATGACCTCGACATCGAGCAGATTCGAATCGCCGACGAAATCGGCGACGAACAGGCTCGCCGGCTCCTCATACAGTTCACGCGGCGTGCCAACCTGAGCGATCCTGGCATTGGACATGACGATCACCTGATCGGACACCGCCAGCGCCTCTTCCTGATCGTGCGTGACATAGGCCACGGTGAGGTTGAGCTTGCGTTGCAGGTCGCGGATTTCCTCGCGCACGCGGCGACGCAGCTTGGCGTCGAGATTGGACAGCGGTTCGTCGAACAGCAGCACCTGCGGTTCCAGCACCAGCGCACGGGCGATGGCGACACGCTGCTGCTGCCCTCCCGAGAGTTCGGACGGCAGGCGGTTCTCCATCCCGTCAAGGCCGAGCATCTTGAGCTTGGTCATCGCCAGTTCACGCGCCGCAGCCTTGGTCGCCCCCTGCACGGAGGGACCATAGGCCGCATTGTCGAGCACGCTCATATGCGGGAACAGGGCATAGGACTGGAACACCATCGAGACGTCCCGGTCCGCCGCCGACAGATGCGTGACATCGCGCCCGCCGATGAAAATCGCCCCCGAGGTTGCCATTTCCAGCCCCGCGATCATCCTGAGGCAGGTGGTCTTGCCGCAACCGGAGGGGCCGAGCAGCGTCACGAGATTGGCAGCAGGAATGGTGAACGAGACCGAATCCACCGCCACAACCGGCCCATAAGCCTTGGTGACAGCGCGGAATTCGACGGATGCGGGCGCCTTGGCCATGAAAACCTCGTTCTGTCCTAACCGGCGGGGATGGTCATCGGCTGCGCCGCCCCGCGACGGCCGATCTTGCGCTCGCCGACAAAGGTGCTGATCAGCCAGATGACAAGGCCCATGACCAGAATCAGCGCGGTGGAATAGGCAATCGCCAGCCCGTGCTCGCCGGCATCAACGCGGCCGACGATGTAGATCGTCGCCATGTTGTATTCGGCCGAAACGAGGAAAATCACGGCACTCACCGCCGTCATCGCCCGGACGAAGGAATAGACCAGACTGGCGATGACCGCCGGCTTGAGCAGCGGCAGCATGACACGGCGGATGGTGGTGAACGAGCGGGCGCCGAGCGTGATCGAGGCTTCATCAAGGCTCTTGTCGATCTGACTGAGCGACGCGATTCCGGCACGCACGCCGACCGGCATGTTGCGGAACACGAAACAGATGACGAGAATCAGCGCCGTGCCGGTGATCTCGATCGGCGGTACGTTGAAGGCGAGGATGTAGCTGACGCCGACCACCGTGCCGGGAATGGCGAAGGACAGCAGCGTGCCGAATTCAAAACTGCGTTTGCCGGCAAAATCCTGCCGCGTCAGCAGATAGGCGGTCAGCAGGCCGATCACGGCCGTCAGCGGAGCGGCGATCAACGCGATCTTGACGGTCGCAAAGAACGAGGGCCAGGCGCTGCCGGTGAAGTGCCAGCCATTGACGCCGGTCTCGATGGCAAAGGCCGTCAGATAGTGCTCCAACGTGAAGGTGTAGTCCCGACCGATGGTCTTGACCACGCTGGCATAGACGATCAGCACATAGACCGCGATGGTGAACAGGCCCCACGGGAGCGCGACCATATAGCTCGCCCAGCGGACCCGCTTGGGCAGCGGCAATTGCAGCCCGGCATCGCCCTTGCCCGAAATCGTGGTGTAGACCTTCTTGCCGACCCACAGCTGCTGGGCCGCGAAGGCCAGCAACGTGAAGCCGAGCAGCACGATCGACAGCACCGCCGCGCGGCCCTGATCGGTCGCGGCTCCGACGACGGCAAAGAAGATCTTGGTCGACAACACTTCGAAATTGCCGCCAAGCACCAGCGGGTTGCCGAAATCGGCCAGACTCTCGACAAAGCCGAGCAGGAACGAATTGGCCAGACCGGGCCGCATCAACGGCCAGGTCAGAGTGGCGAAAATCTGCCATGGTCGCGCACGCAGGGTCTGCGCCGCCTCCTCCAACGTCGGCGAGATGCCCTGGACGACGCCGAGCATCACCAGATAGGCCGCCGGCGCAAAGGCCAGCGTCTGGGCAATGAACACACCGGGCAGACCGTAGATCCAGCGCGAGGGCGGAATGCCGAACCACGTCCACAGGAACGAGGACACCGCACCCGAACGACCGAAGATCAGGATCAGCGCCAGTCCGATGACGAACGGCGGCGTGATGATCGGCAG
>CALCZO010000086.1 GCA_937903315.1 uncultured Alphaproteobacteria bacterium | reverse complement strand
CGCGCGGCGCCATCACCGGCTCGCAGCCGAACTTGCGCGACAGCGGCCATTCGGCATCCTTGCCATCGCACAGGATGCGGCAGAACACCTTGGAGCCCGGTGCCACGCGGGCAATCTTGTCGACCTCGGCCTCGCAATCGACCGCAAACAGCCGCACGCCGCGCTCATAGGCCCGCGCAACGTCACGCTCTTTCTTGATGGTGTTGCCGAACGAGATGCGGTCGGCGGTCGCGCCGGCAGCCAGAACGTCCTCGATCTCGCCCAGCGAGGCGCAATCGAACGACGAGCCGAGCTTGGTCAGAAGCTCGAGAATTTCCCACGCCGGATTGGCCTTCACCGCGTAGAAAACACGGGTGTCCGGCAGCGCCTTGGCAAAGGCGACGTAATTGTCGCGCACAACGTCAAGATCGACGACCACGCACGGGCCTTCGTCGCGTCGGGTGCGGAGAAAATCGCGAATACGATCAGTCATGGCAGCATCCCCTCCCGGCCTGTATCGGGCCGAACTGGCGAATAAAGAAAGCCGGAGATGACACTGCCTCACCCGCGCGATGGAGACGCGGGACGTCAGCGGTGACAACTCCGATGCCGGCCCCTTGCGGGAACCGACGGTGCTGCGCCGTTTGCCGTGACCGGACAGAGGTTAACGAGCTGTTAACCGACCGTCAGACACGCCATCGTTTGGAAGGGTATACCCGACCGCACGCCCGGCAAGATGGACAAGCCTCTTCGGTAGCCGATCTTTGGAGGATCAGCCGAGACCAAAAAAGCCCGCTCCGTCGTTGCTTTGAGCTGCGTCACCCGCTTCGGGCGGGGCCGCCGGTTCGCCTCCGGCTGCTGGTCCGTATTCAGTGAGGACAACCGGCTGGTCATCCTCCCAAACGACTGGCGTTTTTCCGGCCTCTTGTCCGGAGATCCACCGACCAGCACGCAGCAACAGGCACGTGCGAAATTGGGCAGGACCCGTATAGGGCCAATTGCCTTGGGGTACAAGAAAAAATATGCCCCCTGCCCACAGGTGCAGCGCTTGGTTCGGCGCGAAATTCCGCGGCAGGGTTAATGCCGCAATTTGGTTGCGACGTGCCTTGACGCCGCCCGCATCGGGGGCCACATCTGCCTCGGTTTCTCTGCGCCGGGATCGCCCTCATCATGGATCGTCGCCTGTTTCTTACCGCTTCGGGCGCAACGCTCGCAGCCGCCTCGCTGGCCGGCATCGCGACCGCTGCCCGCGCCCAGGGCCAGCCGATTCCGCCGCCTCCGGTCGCGCCGGCCGGGCCTCAGCGGTTCCGGTTCGACGACGTCGTCCGCCGGGCCCGCGAGGCCGCAGCCCGCCCGCAAGAGCCGGCGGCCCAGCCCCTGCCGGAGCCGATTGCCAATCTCGATTTCGACACCTGGCGGGATATCCGTTTCCGCGCCGACCGCGCGCTGTTCAACACGCCGGCAAGCCCGTTCCGGATGCACCTGTTTCATCCCGGCTTCCTCTACAAGCGGCCGGTGACGGTCAACGTCATCCGTGACGGCGTGCCGGCGCCTGTGCCCTATGCCGCCAACCTGTTCGATTACGGGCGCCTGAAGCTCGAGCGCGCCCTGCCTGTCGGCCTCGGATTCGCCGGCTTCCGCCTGCATCATCCGCTCAATGCGCCAAAAACCTATGACGAACTGATCTCCTTTATCGGCGCAAGCTACTTCCGCTTTCTCTCGCGTGGCCAGCACTACGGGCTTTCAGCGCGCGGCCTTGCGGTCAACGCCGGATTGAAGGAGCCGGAGGAGTTTCCCGCCTTCAGCCAGATGTGGGTGGAAACGCCTGAAAACGAGGCCGAGCCGGCCCGCATCTACGCCCAGCTGGACAGTGAAAGCGTGACCGGTGCCTACCAGTTTCTCGTCTTCCCCGGACCGACGACGACGGTCGAGGTCCTGGCTCATCTGTTCATCCGCAAGCCGGTGGCCCGCCTCGGCATAGCCCCGCTCACGTCGATGTTTTTCATCGGCGAGAATGACCGGCGCTACCGCGATGACGTCCGGCCCGAACTGCACGATTCAGACGGACTGCTGATCCATTCGGGCGCCGGCGAATGGATCTGGCGTCCCCTGCGCAATCCGAAGCAGCCCGAGAACTCTGTCTTCCTCGACAACGGCATCCGCGGCTTCGGGCTGATGCAGCGCGACCGCACCTTCGAGCATTATCAGGACCTCGACCTCAGCTACGAGAATCGCCCCGGCTACTGGATCGAACCGCATGACAACTGGGGCGAAGGGCAGGTTGACCTGATCGAGTTGCCGACGGCGGACGAGACCAACGACAATATCGTCGCCTTCTGGCGTCCGAAGGCACCGGTCGAGGCCGGGCAGTCGCTGACCTTCCGATACCGGATGCGGGCGCTCTCGGGCACCGGCACGCTCAACCCAGGCGGGTCGACACTGAATTCCTTTGTCACCCACGCCCGCGCTCTCGGCTCGAACGAAACACCGCCGCCCGCCTCCGCGCGCTTCATTCTGGATTTTGCTGGCGGCGATCTTGAGTTCCATCTCAAATCGGCCAGCGACGTGGCCATTGTCGCCAGCGCCTCGGTCGGACGGATCATCCGGACCGCGATCGTGCCAAACCGCGAGATACGCGGGTTCCGTGCCATGATCGACGTTGAGGGCGTCCCCGGTCAGGTCAGCGACCTGCGGGCGTTCCTTAAATCCGGCCCTCGTGTGCTGACCGAGACCTGGACCTACCCCTGGCAGCCACAGTAGCGGGTCACAGTATCGCTGCGAGCGCGCCGCGCCAGTCGGCGTGCGGCTGCCAGCCCGTCGCGGCCCGGAATGCTGTCGCATCGCCTGCCGCGTAAGGAATGTCGGACGGACGCATCCGCGCGGGATCGGGCCGGATGGTCACCGTCCGGCCGGACGCAGCAATCAGCGCGTCGAGAATGCTGCGGATCGTCCGCCCCTCGCCGGAGGCGATGTTGTAGAGCAAAAACCCCGGCGCCATCGCGAGCGCCAGCCGGATCGCCGCCGCATAGGCCGCGAGGACATCGGCCAGAGGCAGGAAGTCACGCGCCGCATCGAGATTGCCGGTCAGCACCTCGCCGTGGCCTCCAGGCGGGATTGCACGGATCTGGCCAGCGAAGGACGCCACCACGAACCGCTCGTCCTGCCCGATGCCGAAATGATTGAACAGCCGCAGCGCGATGACCGGCGAGACCGGCGCGAGAATGTCCCGGAAGGCAAACTCCCCGGCCAGCTTCGACCGGGCGTAGGCATTCTGCGGCGCAGGCGCGACCGTTTCCCGGACGGCCTGCCCCGCCGCAAAAACCGCACCATAAACCTCGCCGCTCGAGGCAAAGACCAGCGGCACGCCTGCCAGATCCCGCCGCATGGCTTCGGCCAGACGCAGCGCTGCGGTCACATTGTCGGTGAAGGTCAGGTGGCTGGCGCCCTGGCTCTGCGCGACAGACGACCGCGCCGCCAGATGCAGAACGACCGCCGGCCTGATCTCTCGGAGCGCCGCGGCCACGTCGCCATGCGTCAGGTCAACCTCGACCGAACGATCGAACCCCGCCACTGTCTCACCGGTCCGCGTCGTGCCGACAACCAACCGGTCAGGAAAGGCTTGCTTGACATGCATCCCCAGCGCGCGGCCGACGAACCCCTCGGCGCCAGTGATCAGGATGCTGCCCTGCGCCATCGCTGGCCTCATTGTGGCCGCGACAGCCGGGCCATGTCGGCCTCGACCATCTCGACGATCAGCGCCTCCAGCGTGATCGTCGGCTCCCAGCCAAGTCTGGCCTTGGCTTTCGAAGCGTCGCCGAGCAGAACATCCACCTCCGCCGGGCGCATGAACCGTTCGTCCGGCACGATGTATCGGTCGGGGTCGAGCCCGAGATGCCCGAAGGCAACCCGCACCATGTCGCGCACCGTCATCGTCCGCCCCGTGGCGATCACGTAGTCGTCCGGCCGCTCCTGCTGCAACATCAGCCACATCGCCCGGACATAGTCCTTGGCGTGCCCCCAGTCGCGCTTGGCGTCCATGTTGCCCATCCGCAATTCACCGGCGAGCCCGAGCTTGATGCGCGCCGCGCCGTCCGTCACCTTGCGGGTCACGAACTCGGTGCCGCGCAGCGGGCTTTCGTGATTGAACAGGATGCCCGACGAGGCATGCATACCGAAGCTCTCGCGGTAGTTGACGGTCGACCAGTGCCCGAACAGCTTGGCCACCGCATACGGCGAGCGCGGATAGAACGGTGTGCTCTCGCTTTGCACCGGCTGCTGGACCAGCCCGAACATTTCGGACGACGACGCCTGATAGAACCGCGCCTCAGGCGCGGCAATCCGCACCGCCTCCAGCATGTTGAGGACGCCGATTCCGGTGATCTCCCCGGTCAGAATCGGCTGCTGCCATGACGTCTTGACGAA
>CALCZO010000085.1 GCA_937903315.1 uncultured Alphaproteobacteria bacterium | reverse complement strand
TCGCCGGCTGATCGATTTCCTGCCCGCCAACAACATCGACGGGCCGCCAGCATGGCCCTCGTTCGACGACAAGGACCGCTACGACCACAGCCTCGACACGCTGGTGCCGGACAATCCGAACAAGCCCTACGACATCAAGGAACTGATCACGAAAGTCGTCGACGAAGGCGATTTCTTCGAGATTCAGGAGAATTTCGCCAGGAATATCGTCGTCGGTTTCGGCCGGTTCGATGGCTCGACTGTCGGCATCGTCGCCAACCAGCCGCTGGTGCTGGCCGGCGTGCTCGACAGCGACGCCAGCCGCAAGGCGGCGCGGTTCGTGCGGTTCTGCAACGCGTTCAACATCCCGATCGTGACCTTTGTCGATGTTCCGGGCTTCCTGCCCGGCACGGCGCAGGAATATGGCGGACTGATCAAGCATGGCGCCAAGCTGCTGTTCGCCTATTCGCAATGCACCGTGCCGCTGGTCACGGTGATCGTGCGCAAGGCCTATGGCGGGGCCTATGACGTGATGGCGTCCAAGCACATCGGCGCGGATATCAACTACGCCTGGCCGAGCGCGCAGATCGCCGTGATGGGCGCCAAGGGCGCGGTGGAAATCATCTTCCGGCAGGACATGAACGATCCCGACAAGATCGCCCAGCGGACCAAGGAATACGAACAGCGCTTCCTGTCGCCGTTCGTGGCGGCCGAGCGCGGCTTCATCGACGAGGTGATCCATCCCTATGGCACCCGCAAGCGGGTGACGCGGGCGCTGGCGATGCTCAAGACCAAGAAGGTCGAGCAGCCGTGGAAGAAGCACGACAACCTCCCGCTTTGAACGCGGGCTGACCGCTCGATTGCGATCGTCCCGGCCTTGTGCCGGGATTTTCGTTGGTTATTCGACTTATTTTGAAAATGATCGCCGAAAGGCAGGCTTCCTTGGGCGCGGTTCCTGTCGTAAGAGGCACGAAACAGCCAGTTTGAGGAAGCTCCATGTCCTATATCGCCACCAACGGCATTCAGGTCGCCAAGATCCTGCACGATTTCCTGGTCAAGGAGGCGCTGCCGGGCACCGGGGTTTCGTCCGACCAGTTCTTCGCCGGCATGGCGGCGACGATGAAGGACATCGCCGGCAAGAACCGACGCCTGCTCAAGACCCGCGACACGCTGCAGGCCGCAATCGACGGCTGGCACCGCGCACGCAAGGGCAAGCCGTTCAATCAGGGCGAATACGAAGCGTTCCTCAAGGAAATCGGCTATCTCCGGCCTGAGCCTGCCGAAGGCAAGGTGACGACAAAGAACGTCGATGCCGAGATCGCGACCATCGCCGGGCCGCAGCTCGTGGTTCCGGTGTCGAACGCGCGCTATGCGCTCAACGCGGCCAATGCGCGCTGGGGCAGCCTTTACGATGCGCTCTACGGCACCGACGCGATTGCCGACGAGGGCGAGGCCAAGCGCGGCAAGGGCTACAATCCCGCGCGTGGCGCTGCGGTCGTCGCCCGCGCCAAGGCGTTGCTCGACACCATCGCGCCGCTGGCGCGCGGCAGCCATGCCGATGCGACCGGCTATGCGGTTGACGGCGGCGTGCTCAAGGTTTCGCTGAAGAAGGGCACGACCGGGCTGAAGGTGAAGAAGCAGTTCGCCGGATACCGGGGCGATGTGGCCAATCCCTCGGCCATCCTGCTCGCCCATAACGGGCTGCATGTCGAGATCGTCATCAACCGCGGCCATGCGATCGGCAAGACCGATGCGGCGGGCGTGGCCGATGTGATGGTCGAATCGGCGCTGACGACGATCATGGATATGGAGGATTCGGTTGCTGCCGTGGATGCCGAGGACAAGGTCGGCGTCTATCGCAACTGGCTGGGCCTGATGCAGGGCACGCTGACCGCCGACATGGAGAAGGACGGCAAGGCGGTTGTCCGCAAGCTGAGCCCCGACCGCGTCTACACGGCGCCGAAGGGCGGTGAGGTCAGCCTCAACGGCCGCTCGCTGATGCTGGTGCGCAATGTCGGCATGCATATGCTGACCGATGCGGTGCTGGATGCGAAGGGCAAGGAACTGCCCGAGACGATTGTCGATGCCTGCATCGCCTCGATGATCGCCATGCATGACCTCAGGAAGACCTCGGGCATCCGCAACAGCCGCGCCGGCTCGGTCTATATCGTCAAGCCGAAGATGCATGGGCCGGACGAGGTGGCGCTGGCCAACCGGCTGTTCGGGCGGGTGGAAAAGTTCCTCGGCCTCAAGCCCAATACCCTGAAAATGGGCATCATGGACGAGGAGCGGCGCACCACGATCAACCTCAAGGCGTGCATTCTGGCCGCCAAGGCGCGCGTTGTGTTCATCAACACCGGCTTCCTCGACCGGACGGGCGACGAAATCCACACCTCGATGGAAGCCGGCCCGATGGTGCGCAAGAACGACATGCGCGCCGCCGCCTGGCTGCCGGCCTATGAGGACAACAACGTCGATGTCGGCATGGCCGCCGGCCTGCCCGGCAAGGCACAGATCGGCAAGGGCATGTGGGCGATGCCGGACCGGATGGCCGACATGATTGCGACCAAGATCGGCCACCCCAAGGCCGGCGCCAACACCGCCTGGGTGCCGTCGCCGACGGCGGCGACGCTGCATGCGCTGCACTATCACGACGTTGACGTGTTCGCGCGGCAGAAGGAGCTTGCGGGCCGCACGCGGGCGGATGTGTCGAAGATCCTGACCATTCCGCTGGCGCAGTCCAACTTCGATCCCGCCGCCGTGCAGCAGGAACTCGACAACAACGCGCAGGGCATTCTCGGCTATGTCGTGCGCTGGGTCGATCAGGGCGTCGGCTGTTCCAAGGTGCCGGATATCCACGATGTCGGGCTGATGGAGGACCGGGCGACGCTGCGCATCTCGTCGCAGCATATCGCCAACTGGCTGCACCATGGCATCTGCACGCCGCAGCAGGTCCGTTCGACGATGAAGCGGATGGCCAAGGTCGTTGATCGGCAGAACGCGGGCGATCCGTCCTACACGCCGATGGCACCGGGCTACACCGGCGTTGCCTTCAAGGCGGCGATGGATCTGGTGTTCAAGGGCCTCAAGCAACCGAACGGCTACACCGAGTTCGTGCTGACCAAGCGCCGCCGGGAGGCGAAGGCTGCGGGCTGATCGTCTGGTGGCTTCTGACGGCTGACTGCAAAAAGGGGCCTTGCGGCCCCTTTTTCTATTCTGCGGCGTGTGACTGGTCCTGACGCGACTGCCAGCGGTCGAGATAGCCGAAGACTTCGCCGAGCAGGTGCGGCGTGTGCTTGGCCGTGGACTGGCGGCAGGCGAGATCGAAATACTCGCGCAGCGCCGGGCGGAAATGCGGATGGGCGCAGTTCTCGATGATCACCGCGGCGCGTTTTTTCGGCGACAGGCCGCGCAGGTCGGCCAGACCCTGCTCGGTGACGATGATCTGCACGTCATGCTCGGTATGATCGACATGGGTGACCATCGGCACGATGCAGGAGATCGAACCACCCTTGGCGGTCGAGGGCGTCATGAAGATCGAATGAAAGGCGTTGCGGGCGAAATTCCTGCCTACGAGCTTGCGCATGTCCATGCTGCAAGCGGTGCAGATTTACATACTTTAGGTTTATCGACTATAATATGTAAACGAGCAGGATATGGCCTCGCAATAAATGCGCCGGGGACGTGAATCCTGGGCGATGGCTGGGGAATTGGCTTGTGTGCGAGGTCTGCCTGGCTCTGCCATGGCGTTCGCTATGGCTACCTCGGTCCTATGGGACATAAGGCGAGGCAGGCTGGCGTGAGCGACTGGTACTACGAGAACAACGGTAAGCGCGGTGGGCCGGTCACGGCCGACGAGATCAAGACGATGCTGGCGAGCGGGGCAATCGGCTCCGTCAATCTTGTGTGGACGGCAGCATTTGGCAGCGAGTGGAAGCGCCTCGGCGATACCGAGCTGGCGCCGCCGCAGCCTGTTATGCCGCCGCCCCTGCCGGGGAAGGAGCCGCCCACGCTTCCACCTAAGACCCCGCAGCCGGCTCTCGACCAGGGCGGGTTCTTGGGTAGCGAACTGACCAAGGCGCTGATCGGCCGGAAGCACGACCACTACCTCGCGAAATGGCGGACGCTTCTGGCGAAGGCCGGAGGCGATCCGGCGAAGGTCGTGCAGGCAACCTCCTGGAACTGGCCGGCGCTGTTCATTCCGTATGGCTGGCTGCTCTTTCGCAAGATGTATGTGCTCGGCGGCATCCTCCTGGCCGTCCAGTTGGTCTATGTGCTGCTACCGGACAGCGTCCCCACCGCAGTCTCGCGCGCGCTCAGTCTCGCGACGATCGGGATGGGCGTCGTGGCCGCGATGTACGGCAATGCGTGGTACTTCGCCGCAGTCCGCACGCGCTGGGATGCCCTTCGCCAGGAACCGGACCAAGCGGTGGCCCTGGAGCAGGCGAAGCAAGCCGGCGGAGTCAGTTGGGCAACGCCGATCGTCGCCTTCGCGCTCGTCCTCGCCGCCGCGCTCGCTCCGTATATCAATCGACTGAACTGGAACGATCCCGTCGCCCAGGTCCGGGACGGTCACATGACCGCCTATCCCACCACGACGGTTGGCAAGGCCTTCGCCGGCAACTTCGACGAGGGGCAATGGCGGAGCTTCACCACATCGAAGGGGCAGCGGATCGTCGAGTTCACCGGCAAGATCAACGCCGCCCTTCATGAAAGCGCCGAGAGAGTGCTGAGCGATAGCGCTCAAAACGTCCGCAAAGGCGTGAGCTCGAAGATCGAAGCCGATCTGCTTGAGGCCAACTATTACCTCAACATTTTTCAGCTGGTCTATCGGGATCTCAACGGCAAGCCGACCCTAACGAATCTCCAGCAAAAATGGGGTTGCTCCGGCATCGAGCAGGCCAACCTCAGCGGGGGTAACTCAGCCATGGTGCCGAGCTGCGGCGAGTACACCCTCAGCTTCCTGATCGATGCCTTCGGTGAATGGGCCGAGCAATCGCACTGGCCGACTGGCGCGCCGGTCACGGTTCAATGGACCGTGGATGTCAGCGGCGAGGGCTTCGAGATCAGTCAGCTGTCGAGCCCCGCTTGGGCTGGCAAGGACCAGGACCACATCCTCGACATTCTCTTCAAATGACCGGCGCGTCGCTTTCCCATCCGAGACAAGGACCACCCATGCGCATTCTGACTGCACTCGCCGCTATCATCGTCGCCATGCCGGTTGAGGCCAAAGAAACCCGCGATGACGAATGGCAGCCCATCCGGCTGCCGGAAAAGACTGAGGTTCAGGCGCTGACATCCCGATCGGCCATCAAGATCGCGGACATGGCCCGCTTTTACAAAGCCACGAAGGAATCCAGATCAGATTGCCGGATCAAGACCCAGGGCCCGCAACTCATCATCTGCATCAATGCGCGTGGGAACATGATCTTCGAGGTGCGCTACGATTCAGTTCGCGAGACGCTGACGGTAACTGAGGCAACGATCAATCTGACAAAGGGCGGCCGTTCGCACTATGACGAGGACGAGCTCGTCGAGATGTTGAAGGGGTTCTTCAACTAGCCGCTGGCGCAATCAACAGCGTTGAAGCAGCCATCGCTCGGAGGCCCTGCGATCAGTTGGATCGCTTGAAGAAGGGTCACAGGAGTGGTACACA
>CALCZO010000084.1 GCA_937903315.1 uncultured Alphaproteobacteria bacterium | reverse complement strand
TAGACGATCGGCAGGCCGACGCCGGTGGCCTGAGAGGTAAAGATCAGATCGCGTTTGGCGATGCCGACTGCCATGGCGTTGACGAGGCAATTGCCATTGTAGCGGGGGTGGAAGCCGACCTGACCGCCGACTGTCGGAACGCCGAACGAATTGCCGTAACCGCCGATTCCGGCGACGACGCCGGAGACCAGATGCCGCGTCTTGGGATGGTCCGGCGCGCCGAACCGCAGGGCATTGAGGCAGGCGATCGGCCGCGCGCCCATCGTGAACACGTCGCGCAGGATGCCGCCAACCCCGGTCGTCGCGCCCTGATAGGGCTCGATATACGACGGATGATTATGCGATTCCATCTTGAAAACAACGACATCGCCGTCGCCGATGTCGACGACACCGGCGTTTTCGCCCGGGCCGTAAATGACGCGCGGGCCCTTGGTCGGAAGGGTCTTGAGATGGATCTTCGAGGATTTGTAGGAACAATGCTCGTTCCACATCGCCGATACGATACCGAGTTCGGTGATGGTCGGCTCGCGCCCGAGCAGCAGGACGAAACGATCATACTCATCCGGCTTCAGGCCGTGCTGGGCAACGAGTTCGGGCGTGATGGTCGGTTCGTTCGGGATCATGGCAACCTGACGGGCAATGGATGGCCCCTCATAAGGCCAACGGCGCAGGTTGAAAACTGATTCTTGGCCTGATCAGGCAATGCCCTCGCGTGATTTGACCGCCCGGTAGTAGGCCCAGAGCAGGCGCGCGGCGACCCCGCGCCAGGGGTGCCAGATGTCAGCGATCACGCCCAGTTCGGCGCTGGAGGGGCGGGCCGCGAGATCAAAGCCGATCCGCACCGCTTCCTGGAGAGCCAGATCGCCGGGCGCGAAGGCATCGGCATCGCCAAGGTGGAACATGCGGTAGATCTGCGCTGTCCACGGACCGATGCCGGACACGGCGATCAGATGTTCATCGACTGCGAGAGCGGGCAAGGCGGCAAGTCCTTCAAGGTTGAGCCGATTGTCGCAGATCGCACGGGCCAAGGCGCGCAAGGTCTTCACCTTTGGTCGTGACAGGCCGCAGGAGGTGAACGCCGAATCGTCGGCGGCAAGGATCGATTCGGGTGTCAGGGGTGAGAACGCCGCCGCGGTACGCTGCCAGATCGCGTTGGCGCTGGCCACCGAGAGCTGCTGGCTGACGATGACCGCGCACAGGCCGGCAAAGCCGGGCTCGTGGCGACGCAGCGGGATCGGCCCGGCCCGTTCGGCCAGCGGGACCAGCCGGGAATCGGCGGCGAGCAACGCGGCGAGACCCTCTTGAATGTCGGCGTCGGATACGATCAGTCTCATGGGGCCCTGCCTGATCATGACACGGTGGGCCAGACGAGGCCGGTTTTGCAAGCCCAATTCCCGCAACCCGTTTTCCGGTTCGCGCCGAGCCCGAACGGGTTTCTGCACCTTGGCCATGCCTATTCGGCGCTGCTCAACCAGCGACTCGCGCGCGAAAGCGGCGGGCGCATGCTGCTGAGGATCGAGGATATCGATACCACGCGGTGTACGTCCGAACTGATCGCGGCGACCCTGGAGGATCTCGACTGGATCGGATTTCGCTGGGAAGGGCCGGTGGTGTACCAGTCGCAGCGATTCGGCATCTATCGATCGATCCTGGACCAACTCGAGACCGACGGGCTGGTCTATCCCTGCTTCTGTTCCCGCGGCGATATCCGTCGCGTTGCTGGTGAGTCGGGCGCGGCGCGATGCGATCCTGACGGAACGCCGCTCTACCCTGGAACCTGTCGGGCGCTTGCGCCGGATGTCCGCATGACGCGGCGGCGGCAAGAGGCTTTTGCGCTCCGGCTTGATCTCTCCGCCGCGCTGGCGCGAACCGGGCCGATCGGGGGCTGGGACGAAAGCGGCGAGGGGGTGATTCGGGCTGACCCTCGTCTGTGGGGCGATGTCGTGCTGGCGCGCAAGGACACTCCGACCAGCTATCATCTGTCCGTGGTGATCGATGATGCGATGCAGGGTATCACCGACGTGGTGCGGGGGCGTGATCTGTTTTGCGCCACCTCGGTGCATCGGCTGTTGCAGAGGCTGCTCGGCTACGCGCCGCCGCGCTATCATCATCACAGGCTACTGACGGATGACGGTGGTGAAAAGCTGGCAAAAAGCCGGTTCTCGTTGCCCCTGCGCGCCTTGCGGGCCGATGGTGTCACGCCGGCCGACATCCGCGCCATGCTCGGTCTTGACTGACCATCACCCCCGCACGATCCACAGCCAGAAGGCCGTGGTTGCGACCGAAAGGACCGTCGACACGGCAATCGCGCCCGACGCGATCCCCATGCCGAGCTTGTAGCGTTCGGCCAGCAGGTAGGCGTTGACGCCGCAGGGCGAGGCCGCAAGCACGGTGGCGACAGCCGACCAGATCGGCGGCATGGTAAACACTCTGGTGGTCAGTACCAGAACGAGCGCGGGGAAGACGAGAAGCTTGAGCGCGACCACCAGCACAAGCAACAGGCGTTCGCCTCCCAGACCATAGCGGCTGAGGGCTGCCCCCATGGCAAACAGGGCGCAGGGAGCGGCAGCGTCGGCGATGAACCTCAGCGACGTGCTCGCCACATCGGGCAGCGGAAGTCCGGTCTGGCGCCAGACAAAGCCCGCCGAGATGCCGATCAGGATCGGATTGCGGACCAGTTTGGCGACAATTGACCGGAAGCGGGAGCCGCTGTCGCCGGCCGACTCGATCAGCAGGGTCGCAACCGTCATCGTCACCGGCAGATTGACCGCAACCAGCAGGAACAGCGGCACGCGGCCATCATCGCCGAAGACCCGCAGGATCAGGGGAATGCCGAGCAGGACGATGTTGGACTGGCCGACCGTGAAGCCTATGATTGCCGCTTCCTTCTGCTTCCGGCCAAAAACATGACGGGCGATCGGCGTGATCATCATCCAGGTCAGGGCCAGCCCGATGTAATACGACAGCCAGAATGCCCAGGGCGGCGAAGCCGGAAGTTCGACCGTGGCGATGGTCCGGAACAGCATCAGCGGCAGGGCGATGACGAACACGAAATCAGCCACGCCGTCGCCGGTTTCCCCGCGGATGAGCCGCAGGCGCACCGCCAGCCAGCCCAGCGCGATGACGGCGAAGACCGGCGCGATGATGATGAAAGAGGCGAGCATACCGGCCTGACCTGACACTTCGATCGCATTTTAACGATCCACTTGGCCCGGTCTTAAATGCCGTTGCGGTAGGTGTCGAGACGGTGGGGTTGCGGGTGTCTCAGAAACCCGCTGTCGAGAGGGAGTTTGATCGTGACATCACAGAACCAGTCCGCAGGGCACGGCCGCCCGAGTGCGCTGACGCCCGATGCGCTGGCCGACCTTGCGCATGAACTTCGCTCGCCGCTCGGCGGCATCGAGGCGATGGTTGAACTGCTGGCCGAATCAGTCGGACGCGATCGTCAGGATGAGGTGATCGATGGACTCAAGGCCGCTGCGGCGCATCTGCGCGCGGTTGCTGCGGGGTTGCTTGGGCCGGCCGGGAGCGCCGGACAACACGACGTTGAAGCGCTGATCCGTTCGTTTTCCGTTGCGACCCGGGCTCGAGCCAGCCTGCGCGCGCTGGGGTTTGTCGAACGGATTGATTCGTCCTGCACCGCGATCCGCATGAGCGACCCCGTCGCCGTTCGTCAAATTCTGGAAAATCTGGTCGACAATGCCATCCGGCTGACACCCTCGGGCACGATCATCCTCGATGTCGCGCCGTGCCGCAGTGGCGATCAACAGGGGTTGCGCCTGTCAGTCCGCGATGAAGGGCCGGGCCTTGGCGATCATGATGCGCAGAAGGTGTTCGAGCGAGGCGCCATGCTGCCGGGCAGGGCCGGCGGTACAGGGCTCGGCCTTGCCATCGTCGCCGAACTTGTCCGCAAGCTGGGCGGTTCGTGCGGTGCCGGCAATCGTCCTGATGGACGCGGCGCGGAGTTCTGGGTTGAATTGCCTGTCGCGCCGGCGAGCGAGGCGACCGGACCCGTGACCGGGCAGACGGGCAACAGCCCCTACGTCAATCCCGGCTGCCCGATCCTGATCATCGATGACGATGTGTCCAGCCGGACCCTCCTGACGACGGTTCTCGATCATCTCGGGTTCGAGGCCGAAGCCTGTCCCTCGCCGATGACGGCGCTGACCATCCTGCGCAATCGTCCCGTGCTGGCCGTGATGACCGATGTCGTCATGCCGGAGATGGACGGGTGCACGCTGGTCTCGACGATCAGGGCTCTTGATGGATCATCCGCACGTCTGCCGATCATTGCGGTGACCGGAAAGACCGATAGAGAGACCGCGCAGCGCCTTGCCGAAGCGGGATGTGACGGGGTGATCGGCAAGCCGATCACCGTGCATGACCTGCGTCAGATGCTGCTGCGCACCGGCTTGCTCTCGACGCGATCGCGCGCGGCCTGACCGCGCGTTCCGATCAGTTGCGCGGGCCCGGCTGACTTGCCACAACGGCGGTGTTGCCGGGCGCTTTCTTCAGGATCTGGTCGATCTGCTCGCGCAGGCGCCTGAATTCGGCAAGCGTTGAGCCTTCCAGTTCACGACCGCGCGGCAGTTTGATGGCCAGCGGATCGACGTGACGCTCGTTGATCATGACCTCGTAATGCAGGTGCGGGCCGGTTGAAAGCCCGGAACTGCCGAGATATCCGATGACCTGCCCCTGCCTTACCCGTGCCCCCTCGGTGATGCCTCGGCCGAACGCCGACATGTGGCTGTAGGTTGTGACGTAGCCGTTTGTGTGCTGGATCTCGACGCGTCTGCCATAGCCTGAATCCCAGCCTGCGGAACGGATGGTTCCATTGCCGGCCGCCAAGATCGGAGTGCCGACCCGCGCCGCCCAGTCAACGCCGTTGTGCATGCGATAATAGCCCAGAATCGGGTGGCGGCGCATGCCAAAGACCGACCGCATATCGCCCTCGACAACCGGCTTGCGGATCAGGAACTTCTTGGCAGACCGGCCCTGGTCGTCAAAATAGTCGACCACATCATCGTTGGGCAGCGGGTAGCGATAGAACCGGCGGGTCTCGCCGCCGATGGTGACGCTCAACATCTGAAGTTCGGCGGGGCTTTCAGCATCATCGTTGCTGATCAGCACTTCCATGGCATCGCCGCCCCGGACGGCGCGCTGAAGATCGACATCGAAGAACAGGACCCGGATCATTTCCTCGATCATGGCCACGGGAATGCCGTGCTTGCGCGCTGTTTCGTGAATGCTGTTGTAGAGCGGGAAGCCGCCTTCCTCCTCGTCATCCTCGTTTCTGCGCGACGCCGTCGACGACCGCGTGATCTCGGTCAGCACGAAGGTGTTGTCATCCTTGCGCCCGGCCGATGCGATGCGGCTTTCCTCAGCATAGAGATCGACACGGACGAGCGATTTCGGCGCGCCTGTCTCCAGCGCCTGCTGGGTCAGCTTCAACCGCTTGCCGGCATCGAGCGGCTGTCCGCCGCGCTGAAGGGAGCGGATGATGTCCCGTGCCTGTGTCTGGCTGGCGCCTGCCTGACGCAACAGCGAGGCGGCATGATCCTCGGAACGAATCACAACGGCCTGCTGCTCGACGGCATTGCGGGCCAAGGCCGCTTCAAGCCGCGGAATCACACTGACGTTTTCCTGCACCATGCGCACGACCAGGCGCGAAAAGGGCTCTGTGCCCGGACCGGCAAAGTTGAGCGGAGCAAATGCACCGGGTTCGCGCATCGCCTTGGCCAGAAGCATCTGTGCCGGCAGGCTCTGCGCCGTTCGCCGTGCCGCGGCCAGCGCTTCGAGCACCTGCTCGCGGGCCTCATCGGGACCAAGCGTCTGGCCGGCTGCCTCGGTTGCGCCCGCTTCGTTCATGGCGCGCGACACCAGAGCGACGTCGGCGTCCGCTCCGGTGGTTGCCGCCCCTTCGAATGCCCTGTCCTCGCTGGCATCGGCAATCAGGCGGCCAGCATTGAACGCCGGCACGGACGACGCAAAGCCAAGCGATTCGAGTGCCAGCGGTGTGCCGATGCGGGTGAAGCTCGCCAGCCTGATGACATCGGCATTGTTCGACTTGGCCACGATCGGCGTCTTGTACGTCTGCCGGGCAGCGATGATGTCCGCGCGCTGCACCAACCGGTCGCCCTTGCGGGCCGCGACGGTCAACTCGCCGCTCAGAAACGACGCGCTCTCGCGAGGACGGATCAGTTCCGGCTCCGACACGCTGGCACCGCGATGCTCGATGGCGCTGGTCGCTGCGGCAAGCATCAACCCCATGCCGGCCAGGCCTGTGAGAATGGTGCCGGCGAGCCAGCGCGCGGAAATCCGCCCGCGCGAGGGCTGGTCGCCGGAGCGGCTGAAAACAGCCAGCGGCGGCTCGGTCCCGAGGTCGATCCAGCCGTAAGGTGATTGTGGTGTGCGGGCGTACACGAAAGCGTTGATCTCTTCTGGGGCAGCGAAGCGCTGCGGCGAACCATACTGCTCCCGAGGCTATGGCGCAATTATGCCGGTGGCCAGCCAGACGCGGCTCCCCCGCCGGGTCGTTCCATTGCCTGGCCGGAGAGGCGCCAGGGTGCGTCACACGCGCGTCACACGCGTATCTATATATGATCGGACGAATCCAGCAGGGGTTCTCGGCAGCGCCGGACCACGGCGGCGTTGGTGTGCGCTGCAAAAAAATCAAAAAAAACGAAAATGGCCGTTGACAGGTCGAAATGGTTGGCGCTATACAGCCGCCATGTTGACGCGCTGCTTCGGCGGCGCGGGCTTCGCTTCCTCTCTTAAGTGAGTTGGTCCCTGACCTGGCTCTGCTGGGAAAGAAAAAGCGTCGCTTCGCTGTTTGGCAATTGAAGACGAGAAAGAGAAACGTGGACGGCGAGGTTCTTGCGGA
>CALCZO010000083.1 GCA_937903315.1 uncultured Alphaproteobacteria bacterium | reverse complement strand
AGTCGCCGCTGATCGACGCCTTCGTCAAGGCGGCTCAGGCGGGCTGATCCCGCCCGTCCAGTCCTGCCAGCCCCGCCCGGCTTACCGGGCGGGCGACCGGAGCGCTTGTCCATGACGTCATCACCTCAGCCGATTGACGGGCCGCTTCATCCGCTGGTCCGGGCCTATGAAGGTCTGATGCGCTTCCTTGCCGGCTCGTCGATGGCGTTGATCGCTGTGATCATGCTGGTGCAGGTGGTCGCGCGCTACGGGTTCAACGCCTCCCTGATCTGGGCCGAGGAACTGTGCCGTTACATCCTGATCTGGCAGACGTTCCTGTTCATTTCGATGGCGTTCCGGGCCGGTGAACTGGTCGCCGTCGACATCCTCACCATGCATCTGAGTCCGCGCGTGCTGTTCATGCTCCGCCTCGCGGTCTCGGTGCCGATTGTCATCTTCCTCGCGCTGATGGTCAAATACGGCTACGTCTACGCCTCGCGGTTCTCGCGCCAGACCATTCCGGCGATCGATTTCATCTGGAATTCGCTGACCGGGCGCAATGCCGGACTGACGATCATCTGGATCTACATCTCCGTCGCTGTCGGCATGGCGCTTCTGCTCGTGCACTTTGTCATCTCCCTTTACGTCGATGGCCGCGCCCTGTTCCGGGCACCGGCCGCCACAGCTCAGGCGGCCTGACGATGGGCGCGTTTCTCGGCTTCTTCCTGTTCTTCATCTTTGCCGGCGTGCCGATTGCCCTCGCCCTCGGCGTCGGGGCGACGATCTATCTGTTCCTCACTGACAACGGCGACCTGATCCTCGCCTTCCCGCAGAAGATGATCGCAGGCGTTGACCAGTTCGTCCTGTTGACGATTCCGCTGTTCCTGCTGGCCGGCACGCTGATGAATGTCGGCGGCATCACCGATCGGATCATCATCTTCGCGCGCGCCTTCGTCGGCCATCGCCGCGGCGGCATGTCGTCGGTCACCGTGCTGTCGTCGATGTTCTTTGCCGGCATCTCCGGCTCGGCCACGGCAGAAGCCTCCGCGCTTGGCTCGATCCTGATCCCGGCCATGTCGCGGCAGGGCATGCCGCCGGCCTATGCCGCCTCGCTGGTCGGCATTTCATCCCTGCTGGGACCGATCATCCCGCCGTCGATCACGATGATCATCTTCGGCGTGCTGGCGGGCGCGCCGATCGGCCAGCTGTTCCTTGCCGGCGTCGTCCCCGGCCTGCTGATCGTGGCGGGGCTGCTTGCCTATGTGAACTGGCGCGCGCGGCGCGACAACTTCCCCGTCACCGAACGTGTCGGCGCGGACGAGCGGCGTCAGGCACTGATCCGCACCCTTCCCGCCCTGATGCTTCCGCTGATCATCATCGTCGGCATCAAGGGCGGCATCTTCACCGCCACGGAATCGGCAGCAGTCGCGGTCGGCTACGCGGTGCTGATCTCGACGCTGCAACGCGAGATGACCGTCCGCCGACTGTGGGACGCGCTGATCTCGACCACGGTCGCAACCTCGTCGATCATGTTCATCACCGCGATGGCGAGCATTGTCGCCTTCGTCTTCGCGCTCGAACAGGTTCCGACCATGGTGGCGCAGTCGGTTCTGTCGATCAGCAGCAACCCGGTCTTTGTCCTGCTGATGCTCAACCTGGCGCTGCTGCTGCTCGGCATGTTCCTCGAACCGATCTCGATCCTGATCCTGACTATGCCGATCCTGCTGCAACTCCAGAAGATTCTGGCAATGGACATTGTCCAGTTCGGCACGATGGTGGTGATCAACGTCATCATCGGCATGGGCACGCCGCCGGTCGGCATCTGCCTGTTCATCGTCTGCGCCATCTCGGGCCGGTCGCTGGTCGAGGTATCGCGTGAAGCGCTGCCCCTGCTGGCGATCTGCATCATCGTTCTGGCGCTGGTCGCGATATTCCCGCCCATCACGCTGTGGCTGCCCCGCGCCTTCGGCGTGGGATGAGGATGACATCCATGACCCGCCCCGACCCCACCCTGTTCCGCTCCCGCCTGTTGGCTGGCGACACGCTGCTTGGCTCCTTCGTCAAGCTGCCGACCGGTCACAGCACGGAAATTCTTGGCTCGGTCGGCTATGATTTCGTCGTCATCGACGAGGAGCATGGGCCCTTCGACCGGGTCGCGACCGATCAGGCCCTGATGGCGGCGCGGGCCGGCCGCATCGCGGGGCTTGTCCGCGTGCCGGAGCCCGGCCGCATCCTCGGCGCGCTCGATGACGGCGCAACCGGCGTGCTGGTACCGCATGTCTCCAGCCCGGAAAAGGCCCGTGAGGTGGTGTCGCTCTGCCGCTATCGCGGCGGCAAGCGCGGCTTTTCCAATACCACGCGGGCGGGCGACTACGGCGGGATGGGATTGTGGCCCCATGCCGACCGGCAGGATGCCGAAGTCGTGGTGATGGCGATGATCGAGGATGTCGAGGCGCTCGACTGTCTGGACGCGATCATGGCGACACCGGGCCTTGATGCGGTGTTCATCGGACGCGGCGACCTGACCATGGCGCTCGGCGCCGCCTCTCCCGCCGCCCCGGAGACGCAAGCCGCCGCCGAACGGATCCTGACCGCCGCACGGGCTGCCGGCAAGCCGGTGTGCATCATGGTGGCCGGTGCCGAGGAAGCCGCCGTATGGGCCAGGCTTGGCGCGACCGCCTTCATCGTTTCGTCGGATCAGGGATTTCTGCGCAGCGCCGCGGCGAAGGTCACGGCCGATTTTGCGCCCATGTGTGAAAGGAAACCGTCATGACCTCATCCGCTCCGCTTTACGACGCCTCCCGCGAGACCTACGACGCGGCGACCGAGCGGCGGATCGCGTCCCTTCTGGTCGGGATTGTCGATCCGCATGTCCACACCGGCCCGTCGATTGCCCCACGCGCGCTCGATCATCTCGACTATGCCCGTGATGCCTCGAAGGCCGGCATCGCGGCGATCGTTACCAAGGATCACGACTATTCCGGCGTCATGACGGCCTGGATGATCCACAAGCACTACCCGGAACTGACAACAAAGGTCTATTCCGGCATCGTCCTCAACAATGTCGTCGGCGGGCTGAACCCCTACGCGGTGGAACACACTGCGGCGATGGGCGGCAAGGTTTGCTGGCTGCCCACCTTGACCGCCGAAAACCACCTGCGCTGGGAGAAGTCGTCGAGCTGGGCCCACCCGGCCTCAACGACGAAAATCCGTCCCGCGTCTGCCGTGCCGGTCGTCAGCAAGGATGGCCAGTTGCTCGACGCCACCAAGGAAATCATCGACATCTGCGCAAAATCCGGCATGGCGCTGGCCTCGGGCCACCTGCATATCTCGGAGACGTGGCTGATCTTCGAAGAAGGCAAGCGCCGCGGCCTTGAGCGGATGATCCTGACCCACCCCGAAGAGATTGTCGGCGCGTCCTTGAACGATGTCAAAGGATTGGCCGCGCTCGGCGCACAGGTCGAGCATTCGGTCGGCTTCTTCCTTGAAGGCTGCAAGTTCAAGGTGGCCGAGCCTGCCGATCTCATCAACCAGATCGAGGCGGCGGGCGTCGACAACACCATTCTGGCCTCCGATCTCGGACAGGTCGGCAAGGGCTGTTTCCACCCGATCGAAGGGTTCCGCCGCGCCATCAAGATCTGCATCGACGCAGGGTATTCGGATGCCGACATCCGCAAGATGGTGTCGACAAACGCGGCGCGCGCCATCGGCGTCGAGGCCGACCTTCCAACCGCCGCATGAGCGCCATCGATCGGCTGTGACCTGACATGAATGTGCTGATCCTCTATGCCCACCCCGAGCCGGCCTCGTTCTGCGGCGCGCTGAAGGCGGTCGCCGTGGAAACCCTGCGTGAACTGGGCCACACGGTCACCGTCTCGGACCTGTATGCCGAGGGATTCAACCCGGTGGCCGGGCGGCATGATTTCACCACCATCGCCGATCCTCTCCGTTTTCACTACCAGACCGAGCAGGGCCATGCCGCCGCAACCGGCGGATTTGCCGCCGACATCGCCCGGGAGCAGCAGCGGTTCATCGAGGCCGATCTCGTGATCGCCGTGTTCCCGCTGTGGTGGTCGGGCGTTCCGGCCATCGTCAAGGGCTGGTTCGACCGTGTGCTGGCCTTCGGTTTTGCCTATCGCGACGGGACCCGGTTCGACACCGGGCTGTTTCCCGCCAAGCGCGGGCTGGTCTGCGTCACGACCGGCGGGACGACGGAGCGGTTCTCGGAGACCGGCGTCTACGGGCCGATCGAGACCATTCTCGCCCCCGTCAATCGCTCTGTCTTCGAATATCTCGGCATGACCGCCCTGCCCCCGTTCGTTGCCTATGCTGCGCCGCGCGTGTCGGATGCCGAACGCGCCGGGTATCTCGCTCGCTGGGCGGAGACTCTTTCCCGCCATGTCGGCGGCGGCAGCGCCGCAGCGGGCACATAGCGCACTGTCCTTTTCCGGCGTCTGACAGGGTGCCTGCGATGCGTCCCGCGACGGCGTGACACGTATCCACCCCTGTGACAGGCAGCCAGATGCGTGTATTACACGCAAAGAGTGTGTATTTCGCGCGAATGCAGATCGTCATCGGTGACCTGTCGTCGAAACGGCCCGATTATGCTGCCGAAATGCCGATCTGGCCGGTCATTTGACGTGGCACGCGCCTTGCTATCATCATTGTCAGGTGTGGCGGGGATGGGTCCATGCCTGTCAGGGAACACCGAACGTTCGTCGGGGAGGATAACGTAATGGGTCGAGTTGGAAAATCCGGGCTGCTGGCAATGATGCTGGCCGCCACGGTCGCCTTGCCGGCGACAGGCGCAGAACTGCGCGTCGGCTTCAGCCAGGACGCGCAGACGCTCGATCCGGCCAACCACCGCAACCGCGAGACGGAAACGATCATCCGCAATATGTGCGATGGCATCCTGACGCGCGATGCGAAGATGAAGGTCGTGCCGGAGATCGCCGAGTCCTACACGCAGGTCGATGCGAAAACCTGGGATTTCAAGATCCGCAGCGGGCTGAAGACCCATTCGGGCGCGCCGTTCACCGCGGCCGACGTTGCATTCTCGATCAACCGCCTGACCAGAGACAACGCGATGGGCGGCCAGACCAGCCCGCGCAAGAGCCTGCTCGGTCCGGTCACTTCCGCAGAGGTTGTCGACGGTTCGACCGTGCGCCTGACCATGTCCGCCCCGTGGGCGATCCTGCCGGCGATGCTGCCGTTTCAGGAGATGGTCTCCGAGGCGCATGTGAAGAAGGTCGGCGATGCCGCGGTGGCCACCAGCGTCGATTGCGTCGGCCCCTACAAGCTCGTCGAGTGGCGGCGCGGCGATGCGATCATCATGGCGCGCGATCCCAATTACTATGGCGGCGCGGCCGACATTCCCCCGGTTGGCCCGGCCAAGCCGGACCGCGTGATCTTCAAGATCATCCCGGAAAACGCCTCGCGCGTGGCGGCCCTGCTGGCCGGCGAGGTTGACATCATCAACGAACTGCCGGCTTCCGCCCTCAAGCAGGTCGAGGCCTCGGACAAGGCCAAGGTGATGGCCGTCAACGGCACCCGCACCTTCTTCCTCGCCCTCAATATGGCGAAGAAGCCGTTCGACGATGTGCGCGTTCGCAAGGCACTCAACCACGCCATCGACCGCAAGCTGATCATCGACCGCATCCTTGCCGGACGGGCCACCGCGCTCAACGGCGTGATGAGCCCGGACGCCTTCGCGTTCAACGATGCTCTGCCCGAGTACAAGCACGATGCCGTCCTTGCCAAGAAGCTGCTGGCCGAGGCCGGACATCCCAACGGCATCGAGCTGACCATCGACACCACCGGGGCCTTCAAGCAGACCGCCGAGGCGATTGCCGCACTGATGGCGCGGGCTGGCATCCGCGCCAAGGTGCAGGTCTGGGAAGGCGCCGTGCTCTCGCCGATGTGGGCGAACGCCGAGAAGCGCGCCGAGCGCGACGTCTATCTCATCTCATGGGGCAATGGCGCGCTCGATCCGTCCGACATCATGGTCCCGACGCTGCGCACCAAGGGCCGCGGCAACTTTGCCGGGTATTCGAATGCCAAGGTCGATGCACTGCTTGATGCCGCCGAGACCGAGGTGGATCAGATGAAGCGCGCCGCGATGTACAAGGAAGCGCAGGCCATCGTGAACGCCGACGCACCGTGGGTGTTCCTGTGGTTGCCGCAGGACCTCTACGGCGTCTCCAAGCGCCTCAAGGGCTGGCAGCCCTCGGCCGACAGCCGCATCAACCTGCACGACGCCTCGGTCGACTGACCGGACGCGACGGGGAGGAACGTCCATGCGCATCGGTCGCCTGATCGAGCGAATAGCCGGGCTTGTGCCGGTCCTGCTCGGCGTCAGCGTCATCGTCTTCCTGATGATCACGCTGACGCCCGGCGATCCGGTCGAGATCATGCTGGGCGATTCCCGATCAAGCCCGGAACAGGAAGCGGCGCTGCGTCGCGACATGGGGCTCGACCGGCCGATGGTCGAGCGGTTTTTCCTGTTCCTCGGCAATGCGGTGCGCGGCGAATTCGGCCTCTCGTTCTTCCATCGCCGACCGGTGATCGATGTCATCGGCGAACGGCTGCCGGCGACCATCGAACTGACGCTGGTTGCGCTGGTTCTGTCGCTGGTCATCGCCATTCCGCTCGGCGTTCTGGCGGCGGTGAAAAAGAACACCTGGTTTGACCGGATCGGGACGGTCGGTTCGCTGCTCGGGGTTTCGATGCCGGGATTCTGGTTCGGCATCCTGCTGATCCTGCTGTTCTCGGTGAAGCTCGGCTGGCTCCCCGTCGCCGGGCGGATCGGCTTTTCCGCCGAGGTGCCGTTTGTCACCGGCATGCTGCTGATCGACACGCTGCTGGCCGGCCGGCTCGACAGTTTTGTCGAGGCGGCGCGGCACATTCTCCTGCCAGCGCTCACCCTTGCCCTGCCGATGGCGGCCATCCTGATGCGGGTCACCCGTTCGTCGATGCTGGAGGTGCTCCGCGCCGATTACGTGCTGTTTGCCGAAGCCAAGGGGCTGAGCCGTGCCCGCGTCATCGGGCGGCATGCGCTCAAGAACGCGCTGATCCCGACGGTGACAGTGGCGGCGCTGGAGACCGGCTCGCTGCTCGGCGGCAACATGATCGTCGAGACGGTGTTTGGCTGGCCGGGTCTTGGCCGGCTGGTGGTCGAGGCGATCTTCTCGCGCAACTATCCCATCGTTCAGGCTGCGGTGCTGCTCTACGCCGTCACCTATGTCCTGCTCAATTTCATCGCCGACCTGCTCTACACAGCCCTCAACCCGAGGATCAAGCTGTGACGGCGGTCGCGCGGCTGCCAGCGAAGGCGGAATCGCCATTTCAGCTTGGTCTCGTCCGGCTGATGGAAAACCGGATGGCGACCGCCTCGGGGCTGATCGCCATCCTGTTCGTTCTTGCGGCGCTGTTCGCCCCGCTGGTGGCCCCGCATGATCCCAATGACGCGGACCTGTTCCGCCGCCTCCAGCCCCCCGTCTGGCTGGGTGGGGAATGGGCTTTTCCGCTCGGCTGTGACGGACTTGGCCGCGATATCCTCTCCCGCCTGATCTACGGCGCACGCATTTCGATCCTCGTCGGCACGCTGGTCGTCGTGATCGCGACGATCGTCGGCGTCATTGCCGGCCTTGCCGCCGGTTTCATCGGCGGCTGGGTCGATCGGTCGATTTCGTGGCTGGTCGATGTCCTGCTCGGCTTTCCCTATCTCATCTTCGCCATCGGCCTGATGGCGATGATGGGCACCGGCTTCCAGAACATCGTGCTGGCGCTGGCCTACAAGGAATGGGTCGTGCCCGCCCGCATCGTGCGCGGCGAGACGCTGGCCTTACGCGAACTCGAATATGTCGAGGCGGCCCGCGCACTCGGCGCCTCGCGTGGCCACATCATGCTCAGGGAGATTTTGCCCAACATCCTCTCACCGGTGGCGGTGGTGGCGACCGTGCGGATGGCCCATGTCATCATTCTCGAAGCCAGCCTGTCGTTTCTGGGCCTCGGCGTCCAGCCGCCGACCGCCTCATGGGGTTCGATGGTCGCCGACGGGCGCGACTTCCTTGTCGATGCCTGGTGGGTTTCGACCTTCCCCGGCCTTGCGATTCTGGCCCTCGTGATGGCGATCAACGTCTTCTCGCAAGGGCTGCGCGACGCGTTCGATCCGAGGATCCAGGAATGACCGCCGCCGCCGGTCCCCTTCTGCTCGTCGAAGGGCTGACGACCGAGTTCGCCACCCGCGGCGGTCTGGTCCGGGCGGTGGATGACGTGTCGCTGCGGGTCGAGGCGGGCGAATGTCTCGGCGTCGTCGGCGAATCTGGTTCCGGCAAGAGCATGACCTTCCTGTCCGTGATGGGTCTTGTCCGTCCGCCCGGCCGGGTCAGCGCCCGCCGGCTGATGTTCGACGGCACCGATGTGCTGGCGCTCGATGAGGCCGGAAAGCGCGCGCTGCGTGGCCGCGACATCGCGATCACGATGCAGGATGCGCTGACCGCGCTCAACCCGGCGTTCACGGTCGCGACCCAGATCACCGAGGTGCTGATCGCCCACAACCGCGCGGCCTCGATGGGCGAAGCCCGCATCAAGGCCGAGGAGATGATGCGGCTGGTCGGCATTCCCGCCGCCGCCTCGCGGCTCGACGACTATCCCCACCAGTTTTCGGGCGGGATGCGCCAGCGCATCATGATTGCCACAGCTCTGGCCTGCCGCCCGCGCCTGCTGATCGCCGACGAGCCGACGACCGCGCTGGATGTCACCATTCAGGCGCAGGTGCTCGATCTCATTGCCGACCTCAGGCGCGAACTCGGCATGAGCGTCGTGCTGATCACCCACGATCTCGGCGTCGTCGCCGAACATGCGGACCGGGTGATGGTGATGTATGCCGGACAGGTGGTGGAAGACGGTCCGACGGCGACGATCATCGACCGGCCGGCCCATCCCTATACCCGCGGCCTCATCGACTGCATGCCCAATCTCGAAACGCTCGACCGGCCGGTCCATCCGATTCCCGGACAGGTGCCCTCGCCGCTCGATCTGCCGCCCCACTGCCGCTTCTTCGATCGCTGCGAGCGCGCCGGGCCGCAATGCCGCGTGCCTGTGGCGCTTTTGCCCCTCTCGCCGGACCACGGCGTGCGCTGCATCAGGGCGGAGGGAGCTGCCCATGGCTGATACCGCGATGCGACCGCTGCTTGAGGTCCGCGACCTGACGAAAACGTTCGTGCTGAACGCGTCGGTGCTCAACACGCTGATGCGCCAGCCGCCCGTGGTGGTCCGCGCGCTGAGCGGCGTCAGCTTTGCCATCGCCCGCGGCGAAACGTTGGGGCTGATCGGCGAGTCGGGCTGCGGCAAGTCAACGCTCGGCCGCACCGTGCTGCAACTGCACAGGGCCGATTCCGGCACCATCACCTATGACGGAACCGATCTGTCGGCCTTGCCCGACGAGGCGATCCGCCCGTTCCGCAAGCGGATGCAGATCATCTTTCAGGACCCCTACGCCTCGCTCAATCCGCGCCGCTCGGTGGCCGAGATCGTCGGCCTGCCGCTGCGCCTGCATCAGGGGCTGGGCAGGGCCGAAGCTGCCGAGCGGGCGGCGGCCTTCCTGCCGAGGGTCGGACTTCAGAGCGGCCATCTCGCGCGCTATCCACACCAGTTCTCCGGCGGCCAGCGCCAGCGCATCGGAATCGCCCGTGCGCTGATCCTGCATCCCGAATTCGTGGTGTGCGACGAGCCGGTCTCCGCGCTCGACGTCTCGATCCAGGCCCAGATCATTGAACTGCTGCAACAGTTCCGGGCCGAGCTCAACCTGACCTACCTGTTCATCAGCCATGATCTGGCCGTCGTCGGGCGCCTCGCCGACCGGATCGCCGTGATGTATCTCGGCGAGATCGTCGAGATTGGCCCGCGCAACGCCATCCTGAAAGCGCCGGCCCATCCCTACACGCGCGCCCTGCTGTCGGCCGCGCCCCGGCTGCACCGCCGGTCGGGCGAGGCGCGGCTGCGCCTCACCGGCGACCTGCCCTCCCCGCTGGCGCCTCCCCCCGGCTGCCGGTTCCACACCCGCTGCCCGGTCGCGATGGCCCGTTGCCGGACAGAAGCCCCCGCCGTCACCCGGCTGGCGCCCGGCCACGATGTCGCGTGCCATCTCCACGAGGGAGGCGGGTCGTGAGCGCCGGCGTTCCGCTGATCGTGCACCGGCTCGCCGGCGATGCGCACGCCCGCGGGCTGGCGCAGGCGCACGCCGCCGGCACCGACCGGTCCGCCGTGCGCGACACCGCACTCCAGCGCTACGCGGACGCGCGCGCGGTGCTCGAAGCGCCGGCAGCCCTCACCTATCTCGACCAGCAACGGGCATTTGCACAGGCCCATTGCGGGCCGGAAATGGCCGAACTTGATGGCCTCTGCACCGGCTACGGGCTGGATCTGCGGATCGTTTTCGCCCTGCTGCATCTATCGATCCTGTCGCATCGGTTCGAGACGGACGGCTGCACCGCATTTGCCCGGCCGCTGCCCGGCGGCGGCGCGGTTCTGGCCAAGAACCGCGACCTCACCGGCCTGCATCGTGGCTTTCAGGCCGCGTTTGTCCACGACGATCCCGCCTTTGCCGCCGGTCCCGTGTTCGCGCTCGGTACATTCGGCGCGCCGGGGGTCTATTCCTCCGGCATCAACGCGGCAGGGCTGGCGCTGGCCGATACGGCAATTGCCGCGCCGGTCCATCGGGTCGGCTGGCTGCGTTATCTTCTGATGACCCGGATCCTTGCCACCTGCGCCGATGTCGGGAGTGCGCTGGCGCTGATCGCCTCGTGCCGCCATGCCGGAGGTGGCAGCCTCATCCTTGCCGACGCCACCGGTGCGGTTGCCGCCGTCGAGTTGCTCGCCGATGGCCCGCGAGTCGACCGGGCATCGCCCGCCTTCCGCACCAACCATTTCCGCTCAGAGGACGAGGACACGGTCACCCGCCGCCTCACCCCCGCCGCATGGGCCTCGACCTCCGGCCGCAGCCGGACGATGCAGGGGCTGCTGGCTGCCGGGATGGGCCTTGACGGCCCCGAAGCGGCAAGGGCCGGCATGACGACGCATGGCGCAGCCGGTCGCGAGGCGCTCTGCCGCCATGGTGAGGGCGACGGCGCCCATACCGTCTCGACGGTCATCTACTCCACCTCGGATCGCTCGATCGCACTGGCGCGCGGAACACCCTGCACCGCCCCGCTCGAAGCCGGACGGCTGGCCGCGCTTGCCGAAACGGTCGCGCCATGAGCCAGATCGCCGCCATTGACCAGATTCTGGGCGATCATCCGGGCGTTGATGCGATGCGTCGCCTCGCCCGCAAGGCGGCGACCTCGCCAGCCCGCTCGATCCTGATCTATGGCGAAACCGGCACCGGCAAGGGGCTGCTCGCCCGCGCCATCCATGAACTTTCGCCGCGCGCCGGCAGTCCGTTCGTCGACATCAACTGTGCCGCCATCCCGTCCGAACTGATCGAATCCGAGATGTTCGGCTACGAGCGCGGCGCGTTCACCGGCGCACAGGGCAAGAAGATCGGGCTGGTGGAGGCCGCGCACGGCGGCTCGCTGTTCCTTGACGAGATCCGCGAACTCTCGCCCGTGCTTCAGGCCAAGCTGCTGACGCTGATCGATACCCAGCGCTTCCGGCGCATCGGCTCGGTCCAGCCGATCGGCGTCGATGTCCGCTTCATCGCCGCGACCAACCGCATCCTGTTGCAGGAGGTGACCGAAGGCCGCTTCCGCGACGACCTCTATTACCGGCTTCAGGTCATCGCCATCAACATCCCGCCCCTGCGCGAGCGCGGCGACGACATTCTCTATCTCGCCCGGTACTTCCTGGCTGATCTCAGCCAGCGCTACGGCCGCGCAAAGCCGGCCCTGTCGCCGGAAGTCGAAGCGATCTTCACCCGCTACCGCTGGCCTGGCAACGTGCGCGAACTCCAGCATCTTCTGGAGCGGATCGTCGCGCTGGAAGATACCGATTGCGTGATGCCCGAGCACCTGCCCGCCCGCGTGATGCGTGAGGTGACCCGCGCCGACGCGCCGGCCGCCGAAACCGCGCCCGGCATCGGTGATTTCCACGCCGCGACCCTTGCCTTCCAGCGCGATCTTGTCAGCCGCGCGCTCGCCGAAAACGGCGGCTCGCTGGCCCGCGCGGCACAGCGTCTTGGCCTCAGCCGCCATGCCCTGCGCCATCAGATGCTGAAGCTCGGCATCGACCACCCGTCATCACGAACGGCAAGCCCATGAAGGAGAGTTCCGTGCCGCGCTCCATGAAGATCATCTGCCCCAACGGACACCTCGGTTTTGCTCCGTCCAAGCCGGGCAGTTTCGCCATCGGCGTCGATGCCGACCCGGACATCATCGCCGCCGATTCCGGTTCGGACGATGTCGGTCCCGGCCCGCTCGGCTCGGATACCTCGACCAGCCCGGAAGCCTGGCAGCGCCATGATCTCGAGATGATGCTGCTGGCCGCCCGCAGGAAGGGCGTGCCGATGATCATCGGCTCGGCCGGCGACACCGGCAGCAACAGCCGCGTCGATCTTTATGTCCGCCTGATCCGCGAACTGGCCGCCCAGCACGGCCTTGCGCCCTTCAAGCTGGGCTATTTCTATTCGAACGTCGACAAGGAATGGCTGCGGGCGAAAATCCGCTCGGGGGACCACGTCACCGGTCTGGATGCGCGCGCCGACCTGACCGAGGCGGAACTCGATGCGACCGATTCCATCGTGGCGATGGCCGGCGTCCACCCGTTCATCAAGCTGCTCGACATGGGCGCCGAGGTGATCATCGGCGGCAGGTCGTCCGATTGCGCGCTGTTCGCCGCGCCGGCCATCCGCGCCGGCTATCCTGAAGCCCTGTCCTATTATCTCGGCAAGGTGCTGGAATGCGCCTCGTTCTGCGCCGAGCCCTATGGCGGCAAGGAAACCGTGATGGGCGAGATCACCGATCAGGACGTCCGCGTCACCGCCATGAACCCCGACCAGCGCTGCACCATCGCCTCGGTTGCCGGCCATGCGATGTACGAGCGGTCGAACCCGTTCTACGAATATGTCGCCGGCGGCTGTCTCGACATGAGCGCCTGCCATTACGAGCAGGTCAGCGACAGGACCACCCGCATCACCGGCCCCACCTTCGTCCCTGCCGAGCGGATCCGCGTCAAGCTGGAAGGCGCCGGCAAGATCGGCGAGCGCTATGTCGGCATCGTCGGTATCCGCGACCCCTACACCATCGCCAATGTCGACCGCGTCATCGACTGGGCGCGCCAGCAGGCGCGCGAACGGTTCGGCAACGCCGACTATGAGCTGCACTACACCGTCTATGGACGCGACGGCGTGATGGGCGCGATGGACCCCGAGCGTCACAGGCCGGCGCATGAACTCTGCGTCATGGTGCAGGGCGTCGCCCCCACGGCGGAGATGGCCGAGGAGGTCTGCATGACCGGCACGCGCCAGATGTTCTATGCCCGCCTGCCCGATGTGAAGGGCACCGCCGGGTCGGTCGCCTTCGCGCTCGACGAGGTGCTCAAGGCCAGCCCCGCCTATCGCTGGACGCTGAACCACACTGTCGCGGTCGACGATCCGCTCGAACTCTTCCCCTGCCACCTCACCACCATCGGCGCCTGAGGAAGGACCCTGCCATGACCCGACGCCTCGCCGATCTTGCCAAGACCATCCGCTCCAAGAACGCCGGCACCGACAAGATCACCTTCGACATCATCTTCACCGACCGCGCCAACTATGAGCACGTGAAGGCGTCCAACGCGCTGACCCGCGAGACGATGGCCGCGCTCTACAAGATCGACCCCAAAAGGATCACCGACTTCGTGTCCTTCGATCCGGCGTTCGCGATCAAGTTCACGATCCTGCGTGAACAGCCATCCGGCTCGCC
>CALCZO010000082.1 GCA_937903315.1 uncultured Alphaproteobacteria bacterium | reverse complement strand
CGCCTTGCTGACCGGCTTCAGCACGAAGCCGAACAGGCTGCACGCGCCCTTGAAATCACGCTTGAACAGCGCGTGACCCGGATCGGTTTCCAGCGCCGGATGCAGCACGCGCAGCACTTCGGGCCGGCGTTCCAGCCAGCGCGCGATGGTCATCGCACTTGCCGCCTGCTCCTTGAGGCGCAGCGGCATGGTGCGCAGCCCGCGCAGCAGCAGGAAGATGTCGTCCGGGCCGAGATAGAGGCCGAGATCGCCGTGCGTGTCGCGCACCTTCGGCCAGGCGCGGGCATTGGCGGCCACCAGCCCGGCCAGCAGGTCGGAATGGCCGGACGGGTATTTCGTCGCGGCATTGACGGTGATGTCGACGCCGTAATCGAGCGGGCGGAAATAGAGTGGCGTGGCCCAGGTATTGTCCATGATCGTGAACGCGCCATGGGCGGCGGCGACCCTGGCGATGGCCGGGATGTCCTGCATCTCGAAGGTCTGCGAGCCGGGGCTTTCGGTGAATACCGCCTTGGTGTTCGGGCGCATCAGCGCCGCGATGCCTGCGCCGACCGCAGGGTCGTAGTAAGTCGTCTCGACGCCCATACGTTTGAGCATGCCGTCGCAGAACTGCCGGGTCGGGCGATAGACGCTGTCGGTGACCAGCACATGATCGCCCGCGCTGACGACCGACAGCAGCGCCGTGGTGCAGGCCGAGGCGCCTGAGGGGCAGACCACCGTTCCGGCGGCGCCCTCAAGGTCCGACCAGAGCGAGGTCAGCGCGTCCATCGTCGGGTTGCCGCGCCGGCCATAGGTGTAGCGGTTGGTGTGGTTGAGGCAGGATTCAGCGTCCGGATACAGCACGGTCGAGCCGCGATAGGGCGGGGTCGAGACGAAGCCGAAGCTCTCGTCGGTGTTGCGCCCCGAGACGATCAGCCGCGTCTCCGCGCCGAGTTTGCCGATCGCGTGCTTGTCCAGTTTGGCCATGTCAGAATATCCCCCCTCGCTGCCCGTTTGCCCGCCGATGCGGATCAGCTTTTATCCCACAGAGCATGGAGAAAAATTTTCTCCATTCAAGACGCAAATCGGTCCGATGGGAAAATTTGATGGTTTAGGCTTGACCCATGCGACAAAAGCCGAAAGAAATTGAACTTCTGTCGGGGAGGGCAGAACAGTGCGGTTTGATGTCCGAGCTGTTTGGCTTGCCCCGATTCATAGGTGTGTACAATCGGGAGACAGGATCACCATGAAACGTATTGTTATGTCGGCAGTGCTTGGCGCGAGCCTCGCTGTTGCGGGTGCCGCGACGGCTGGTACGCTCGATGACGTCAAGGCGCGCGGCACGCTGATTTGCGGCTCCAACACGGGTCTCGCCGGCTTCGGCCAGCCGAACGCCCAGGGCGTGTGGAACGGCTTCGACGTTGACTACTGCCGCGCCATCGCGGTGGCGGTGTTTGGCGATGCCAGCAAGGTCAAGTTCGTTCCGCTGTCCTCGAAGGACCGGTTCACCGCGCTGCAGTCGAAGGAAGTCGACGTTCTGGTCCGCAACACGACCTGGACGTCGTCGCGCGACACCTCGCTCGGCCTGAACTTCACCGGCGTGACCTATTACGACGGTCAGGGCTTCATGGTCCGCAAGAAGCTGAAGGTCAATTCGGCGCTGGAACTGTCGGGCGCGTCGGTCTGCACACAGCAGGGCACGACGACCGAGCTGAACCTCGCCGACTTCTTCCGCGCCAAGAACATGAAGTTCGAGGCCGTGGTGTTCGCCACCTCGGACGAGACGATCAAGGCCTATGACGCCGGCCGTTGCGACGTGTTCACCACGGACGCCTCGGGCCTTTATGCCGAGCGTCTGCGTCTGGCCAATGCCGACGATCACATGGTTCTGCCGGAAGTGATTTCGAAAGAGCCGCTCGGACCGGCGGTGCGCCATGGCGACGACCAGTGGTTCGATATCGTCAAGTGGACGCACAATGTGCTGCTGAACGCCGAGGAACTTGGCGTGACCAAGGCCAACGTCGAGCAGATGAAGACTTCGACCAACCCGGACATCAAGCGTCTGCTTGGCGCCGAGGGCGATTTCGGCAAGGCCCTTGGCCTCAAGAACGATTTCGCGGTCGACGTCATCAAGGCGCTTGGCAACTACGGTGAAGTGTTCGAGCGCAATCTCGGCACCGGTTCGCCGCTGAAGATCTCCCGCGGCGTCAACCAGCTGTGGAACAAGGGCGGCCTGCAGTACGCCGCGCCGGTTCGCTGATCTGACAGGCAGGGCCGGGACGCATGTGCGCCCCGGCCTTGTCGTTTCAGGTCTGGCACAAGGTTTGCCTGACAAATGATGTGTCGGCGTGGCGGTGTCCACGCCCGTGGCCCGTGCCGGCACACCGACGGGGAGGGGAGTCGTGTCTGTGATTGACCAGGACAAGCGTCCGCAGGTTGCGCCGTGGAACGATCCGAAAGTGCGCAGTGTCGCCTTTCAGTCGGTGCTCACCGCATGTGTCGTGTTCGTCGCCTATCAAGGCTTTTCCAACGCTGTAGAAAACCTCGAAAAGGCCAAGATCGCCTCCGGCTTCGGCTTCTGGAACAACACGGCCGGTTTCGATATCGGCCAGCGGCTGATCGAATATTCGGCGACGTCCTCGTATGGACGCGCGTTCTGGGTCGGCCTGCTCAACACGCTGCTTGTTGCCTCGATCGGCATCGTGCTGGCGACATTCTGGGGCTTCCTGCTCGGAATCGGCCGGCTGTCGAAGAACAAGATCATCAACATGCTCTCGACGATTTACGTCGAAGTGATCCGCAACACGCCGCTGCTGCTGCAACTGCTGTTCTGGTACAATGCGGTGTTGAAAGCGTTGCCGCCGGTGGTTGACTCCAAGGCTCTCGGACTCGGCATCTTCCTCAACAACCGCGGCCTGTTCGCGCCCGAGCCAGTGTTCGGTGCCGCGTGGCCGATGGTCAACTGGGCGATCCTGATCGGCGTCGCAGGCGCCATCGGCTTCCGCCACTGGGCGCGCAAGCGTCAGGCCGAAACGGGGCAGCAGGCGCCGGTCTTTCTGGTGACGCTGGCGCTGGTCGTCGGGTTGCCGGCGCTCGTGTTCCTGATCGCGGGCAGTCCGCTCAGCTTCAACCATGTCGAGCTTGGCCGGTTCAACATCCGCGGCGGGGTCCAGATTTTCCCTGAATTCGTCGCGCTGCTGCTTGGTCTGGTGATCTACACGGCGTCGTTCATCGCCGAGGTTGTGCGCGCCGGGATCCAGTCGGTCTATCGCGGACAGACGGAAGCGGCCTATGCGCTGGGCCTCAGGCCGGGGCCGACGCTTCGGCTGGTGACCATCCCGCAGGCGATGCGGGTGATCATTCCGCCGCTGACCAGCCAGTATCTCAACCTGACCAAGAACTCCTCGCTCGCGGTGGCGGTCGGCTATCCCGATCTCGTGCAGGTGTTCACCGGCACGGTGCTGAACCAGACCGGGCAGGCGGTCGAGGTGGTGGCGATCACCATGCT
>CALCZO010000081.1 GCA_937903315.1 uncultured Alphaproteobacteria bacterium | reverse complement strand
CACAACAGCAGGTCGTGGAAACTGTTGATGTTCTGCGCCACCGGCGTCACCGGCGCCTGCAGACCCTTCTGCCACGGCTGCGGCAGGCCTTCGCCTGCCAGAACCGCGCACGTCGTCGCTCCCCAGGCCATCAGCCCAAGAACGGGCCGAAAAACCGCCTTATTCATCATACGATCTGTGCCGACCATGAGACCAAACCGCTCCCGCATCTCGTTTATGGGGGCATGACAACCCGAAACCGGCTGACCGCAACCCGCTATGCAAAAATTCGACGATACCCTTCAGTTTGTGTGTGAAACACATTGCTCTCCATGATGCAACACCGCAGTTCGACGTTTTTGACCGGTTGGCGTCGAAAATAATGATTGCCGGGAACGGGCGGATTCCTTGACTCGCACGCCGCCTCTGTTACCGCCTTGAATGACTGGAACAGCACAGGATAGAACCGTGACGGCTTTGCGCTTTTTTCGTCCCCGGCTCGCCCGTTTGGTCCCCGTTCTGGCCCTGGTCGCCGGTTTTGCGGCTTTGGCCTCGCCGGTGCTGGCTCAGGGCGCGCTGAAAGAGAAAATCGGCGACTGGCAGTTCCGCTGCGACAAAGTGGCCGACAAGCCGGACGAGCAATGCATCCTGATGCAGAGCCTTGTCGACGACCAGACGGTTGTCGACGGTCAGAAGGTCGAGGTCAATCTCGTCGTCGTGGTTCTCAAGGCGACCGATCCGAAGGCCAACAATGCCCGCAAGCCGATTCTGCGCGTCATCGCGCCGCTCGGGATCCTGCTGCCGCGCGGTCTCGGGCTCAAGGTTGATTCGGAAGTGATTGGTTCGACCGGGTTTGTCCGGTGCCTTGCCAACGGCTGCGTGGCCGAGGTTGAACTGGATGACGGGTTGATTGCCAAGCTCAAGGCGGGCAAGGAAGCCCTGTTTGTGATTTTCCTGCCGCCTGACGAAGGGCGCGGTCTGCCCTTGAACCTCGACGGGTTCGACAAGGGCTTCGGTTTGTTGAAGTGAGGGGGCGATGGTGCGTTGTGTTGAAAGCCTGATGGTCCGTTCGTTCGCAGCGATCGCAGTTCTTGCTCTGGCCGGGTGCGGGGGCATCGGGACGTTGGGGGAAAGCGCGTCCGGTGGCGCCGACAATGTCCGGATGGCGATCTTCGGCAATCCGCAGGCCATTCCGGCGGAAAAATTGCCCGAGGACCAGCCCGATCTGAATTGCCCGGCTGTGGCGATCATGGAAGGCGGCGCGTCCCATCGTATCGGTCGCCCCGGCTCGAATGAGGTGTCGCATCAGGCCTCGTTGGTTGATGTCGCCCGCGAATGCCGGTTCGGCCCCGGACAGTTCACCCTCAAGGTCGGTATTCAGGGCCGGATGCTGATCGGCTCGCTCGGCAAGGCAGGGACCTTTGCGGTGCCCGTCCGCATCGCGGTCAAGCGCGGCGATACCGTGGTTGCGACCCGCGTGGCCCGTGTCTCGGCCACCATTCCGTCGGGCGATACCAGCGTCGCGTTTGTCCATATCGAGGATAACATTGCCGTTCCGCTCGGGTCGGGCGATCCGGCAGATGATTACGATGTCTATGTCGGATTTGATTCCGGCGGCGCGGCCGATCCGCGGAAGGGACGCAGACGGCGGTGAATTTCGCGCCCGCCACGTTGACAGAGGGCAGGGCGCTCCGCTAGCTCAGATCACGGCAACTGAAACCCTGCGGGAGAGACCGGCCATCGCGCCGGCGCCGAAGGCGCAACCGCCCCGGAAACGCTCAGGCAAAAGGACCGCAGGAGGCAGCCGCTCTGGAAAGCAGTCAAGGCATTGATGCCGTGACTCACCGACGGAGAAAGCGCGCCTGTCGCGTGAATCTCTCAGGTCAAGAGACAGAGGGGGCGCGGTTGGATCATCCGGTCCCGTCGCCCGTACCCTGTCGCTCCGGAGGTCGCCTTGGCCCAGCCTGATCCCGCCGTGCCTGTTTTGCACACGCCCCTCAATGGCGAGCATGTCGCCGCCGGGGCCCGCATGGTGCCGTTCGCGGGCTATGACATGCCGGTCCAGTATCCCACCGGCATCCTCACCGAACACAACTGGACCCGCGCCAGCGCCGGGCTGTTCGATGTCTCCCATATGGGGCAGGCTTTTCTGATCGGGCCCGATCATGCGACGACGGCAGCGGCGCTGGAAACGCTTTGCCCGGCCGATCTCGTCGCGCTCCAGCCCGGCCGCCAGCGCTATACCCAGCTTCTCGGCGATGAGGGCGGCATTCTCGACGATCTGATGGCGACGCGTCCGGCCGAGCCGGAGGAGGACGGTGTCCTGTTCCTCGTCGTCAATGCGGCCTGCAAGGAGCAGGATTTCGCCCATATCGCCGCGCGCCTGCCGGCCGGCGTCCGCCTCATCCGGGCCGAGCATCGTGCTTTGGTTGCCCTTCAGGGGCCGAAAGCGGCCGAGGTGCTGGCCGAGCACTGTCCCGATACGCTCGACATGCCGTTCATGTCCGGCCGGACGACGACGTTCGATGGCCTCGCCTGCCATGTCTCGCGTTCAGGCTACACCGGCGAGGACGGCTACGAGATTTCGATCCACAGCCGTCATGCCGTGCGCCTGTGGCAGCGGCTGACGGCGGACGAGCGGGTCAAGCCGATCGGCCTCGGCGCGCGCGATTCGCTCAGGCTGGAGGCTGGTCTGTGCCTCTATGGCCACGACATCGATACAGCGACGTCGCCGGTCGAGGCCGGTCTGGTCTGGTCGATGCAGAAGCGTCGGCGCGTTGACGGCGGCTTTCCCGGGGCCGCGCGCATCCAGCGCGAACTGGCGGACGGGCCATCGCGCATCCGCGTCGGCATCCTGCCGGACGGGCGCCAGCCGGCGCGCGAGGGCACGGTCATCGAGGCCGATGGGCGCCCGATCGGCGTCGTCACGTCCGGCGGGTTTGGGCCGACCCTCGGCGGTCCCCTGGCCATGGGCTATGTCGAGGCGGCCTTTGCCGCGCTCGACACGCCGGTGACGCTGATCGTCCGTGACAAGCCGCTGGCCGCCCGCATCGCGGCCATGCCCTTCGTTCCCAATCGCTATTTTCGCAAAGCCTGACAGACACTTGCCCCGCGCAAGGAGGGAGATCGACAATGATCAGATTCAGCAAGGACCATGAATATATCCGCGTCGATGGCGACATCGGCACGGTCGGCATCACCGATTATGCCCAGAGCCAGCTCGGCGATGTGGTGTTTGTCGATCTGCCGCCGGTCGGCAAGACGCTGGAGGCCGGGGCCGAGGCCGCCGTCGTCGAGAGCGTGAAGGCGGCCAGCGAGGTCTACGCCCCGGTGGCCGGCGCGGTGGTGGCCGTCAACGAGGCGCTGACGTCCAACCCGGGCGCGATCAACGAGTCGGCGATGGACGAGGGCTGGTTCCTCAAGCTGAAGATCGCCGACACGGCCGCGCTCGATGGCCTGATGAACCAGGACGAGTATGACGCCTACCTCAAGTCGATCAGCTGACGGGCCGCTTCCATGCGCTATCTCCCCCTTTCCGATGCAGATCGTCAGGACATGCTGGCCCGCGTCGGCGTCGCTTCCGTCGACGCGCTGTTTGCCGACATTCCTGCTGACAAGGCACTGAAAACCCTTGTCGATCTGCCGTTGGCGCAGCCGGAGATGGCGGTTTCCCGGACCCTTTCGGCGCTCGCCGGCCGCAACACCAGCGCCGCCTCGGTGCCGTTTTTCGTCGGCGCCGGCGCCTACAAGCATCATGTCCCGGCCACCGTCGATCATCTGATCCAGCGGTCGGAGTTCCTGACCAGCTACACGCCCTACCAGCCCGAAATCGCGCAGGGTACGCTCCAGTATCTGTTCGAGTTCCAGACCCAGGTTGCCGCACTGACCGGCATGGATGTCGCCAACGCCTCGATGTACGACGGCTCGACCGGCACGGCCGAGGCGGTGCTGATGGCGCACCGCATCACGCGCAGGCGCAAGGCGGTGCTGTCGGGCGGGCTGCACCCGCACTATGCCGAAGTGGTGCGCACCGTCTCGGCCATGGCCGGCGATGACGTTGTGACCCTGCCGCCGGATGTCGATGCCCGCGAGGATCTTGCTGCGGCGATCGGCAGCGATGTCTCCTGCATCGTTGTCCAGACCCCCGATGTGTTCGGAAACTTGCGTGATCTCAAGGGCTTGTCGGTTCAGTGCAAGGCCGCCGGCGTGCTGCTGATCACGGTCTTCACCGAGGCTGTCTCGCTCGGTCTCGTTGAAAGCCCCGGCGCGATGGGGGCTGATATTGTCGTCGGCGAGGGCCAGTCGATCGGCAACAGCCTGAATTTCGGCGGCCCCTATGTCGGCCTGTTTGCCACCCGCCAGCAATACGTCCGGCAGATGCCGGGCCGGCTCTGCGGCGAGACGGTCGATGCGAACGGCACGCGCGGCTATGTGCTGACGCTGTCGACGCGCGAGCAGCATATCCGCCGCGAGAAGGCGACCTCCAACATCTGCACCAATTCTGGCCTTTGTGCGCTCGCCTTCACCATCCACATGACCCTGCTGGGCGAGGCGGGGCTGACCCGGCTTGCCGCGCTCAATCATGCCGGCGCGGTGGCGCTGGCCGATGCGCTGGCGACCGTGCCGGGTGTGTCGGTGCTGACGAAAGCCTTCTTCAACGAGTTCACCCTGCGCCTGCCCAAGCCGGCGGCGACGGTCGTCGAACACCTCGCGGAGCGGGGAATTCTCGGCGGTGTGCCGGTCTCGCGCCTGCTGCCGAACGGCGGTTTCGACCACGACCTCATCGTTTGCTCGACCGAAGTGAACACCGATGCCGACCGCGCCGCCTTTGTCGCCGCGCTGAAAGAGGTGCTGTGATGCTGAACACACAGGGACGGCCCACCGCCGCCGGCGAGGCCGCGGCGATCACCCACGCCACCTTCACCGGCAACCGCGCGCTCCAGCAAAGCGAGCCGCTGCTGTTCGAAATCGGCCGGGCGGAGACGACCGGCGTCGATCTGCCGGACGTGCCGGCCCATACCCCGCGCCTCGGCGGTCTTGCCCGCAAGGGCGCGATCGGTCTGGTTGGCCTGTCCGAGCCCGAGACGATGCGCCACTACGTCCGGCTCAGCCAGCGCAATTACGGCATCGACACCGGGCTGTTCCCGCTCGGCTCCTGCACGATGAAGCACAACCCGCGCCTCAACGAGGCAATGGCCCGACTGCCCGGTTTTGCCGATGTCCACCCGCTCCAGCCGCAATCGACGGTGCAGGGGGCGGTCGCGCTGATGGAGATGCTGAGCCACTGGCTGATGACGCTGACCGGCATGCCTGCGGTGGCGCTGTCGCCCAAGGCCGGCGCGCATGGCGAACTCTGCGGCATGATGGCGATCAAGGCCGCCATTGCGGCGCGCGGCGAGGCGGCGACCCGGACGGTGGTGCTGGTACCCGATTCGGCCCATGGCACCAATCCGGCAACGGCGGCGCTGATCGGCTTTTCGGTCCGTCCGGTTCCCGCCGGCCCGGACGGGACGGTGCATGTCGATGAGGTGAAAAAGCGCCTCGGCCCGGATGTCGCAGCGATCATGCTGACCAACCCCAACACCTGCGGACTGTTCGAGCCTGATATCGTCAGGATCGCCGCCGCGATGCACGAGGCGGGTGCCTATTTCTATTGCGACGGGGCGAATTTCAACGCCATCGTCGGCAAGACCCGGCCCGGCGATCTCGGCATCGACGCCATGCACATCAACCTGCACAAGACCTTCTCGACGCCGCATGGCGGCGGGGGGCCGGGTGCGGGGCCGGTGGTGTTGTCCGAGCGGCTGGCAGCCTATGCACCGGTGCCGTTCATCCGCCGCGATGGCGACCGGCTGGCGCTGGTCGAGGATACGGCGGGTTCGGCGGCGTTCGGCCGGATGACGGCCTTCCATGGCCAGATGGGCATGTATGTCCGCGCGATGGCCTACATGCTGTCGCATGGTGCCGATGGCATGCGGCAGGCGAGCGAGGACGCGGTCCTCAACGCAAACTACATCAAGGCCGGCCTGGCTGACCTGATGAGCCAGCCGTTCGGCGACAGGCCCTGCATGCATGAGGCACTGTTCGACGACGAATGGCTCAAGGGCACCGGCGTCACCACGCTCGATTTCGCCAAGGCGATGATCGACGAGGGCTATCACCCGATGACGATGTATTTCCCGCTGGTCGTCCACGGCGCGATGCTGATCGAGCCGACCGAAAGCGAAAGCAGGGCCTCGCTTGACCTGTTCATCATGACGCTGCGGGATCTGGCAATAGCGGTCAGGTCTGGCAAGACCGAGCGCTTCACCGGCGCGCCATACCATGCGCCGGTCCGCCGCATGGACGAGACGCGCGCGGCGCGCCAGCCGGTACTGAAATGGACGGCGCCGGCGCCCGCGCAGGCCGCCGAATAGGTCAGCAGGGGCGGCATGCCGCCCCTGATCGATTTCCGATAGGGGCACAAAAAAGCGGCCTTGCGGCCGCT
>CALCZO010000080.1 GCA_937903315.1 uncultured Alphaproteobacteria bacterium | reverse complement strand
GGAATCTGCCGCTTTCTCCCTCGATCTTGTAGCGTCTGTCTTGCGCGATACGAGATGTCGTGCTCGTAAGCGTAATTTCAGTCTGAGTGGTTGCATCCGATGCCGGGCGGCGTTTCGCCCGGACGCTGATGGATTCCAGCCTCAGAAGCCGAAGGATTGACCATGTCTTGGACCGATGAACGCATTGAGCGACTGAAAAAACTCTGGAGCGAGGGCCTGAGCGCCAGCCAGATCGCGGCCGAGCTCGGCGGCGTGACGCGCAATGCCGTCATCGGCAAGGTGCATCGGTTGCACCTGTCGGGCCGGGTCAAGACCACCAGCGCCGCCGCCCAGCGGAGCCGGAAGGCCGCTCGGCCTGTGGCCCGCGCGGCCAGCCCGCAACGGATCGTGTCCACGCGCGGCAATCTTGCCGTGGTCCAGAGCGTCGAAGCGGAAGAGATGGTGATCTACCAGCCGGCGGCCAATGTCGTCGTTCCGATCTCGCGCCGGATTTCGATCATGGAACTCAGGGAAGGCACCTGCCGCTGGCCGATGGGTGACCCGCTGCTGCCGGAATTCGTGTTCTGCGGCGGCGATTGCGAAGTCGGCAAGCCTTATTGCGGCGCCCATGCCACCATCGCCTATCAGCCCTCGCTGGAGCGTCGCCGGTCAGGCCGCTAACGCCCGGATTCAGCGGCCAAACCGCTCGTCGAACGCATAGCCGGAACCGCGCACCGTACGGATCGGATCGGCCTTGCGGCCCCGGTTCAGGACACGGCGGAGGCGGCCGACGTGGACGTCAACGGTCCGGTCGTCGATGAAGACATCGGTTCCCCAGACATTGTTGAGCAGACTTTCGCGGCTGTAGACGCGCCCCGGATGGCTCATCAGAAACTCGAGCAGCTTGAACTCGGTCGGACCCAGATGAACATCGGCCCCCGCCCGGCGCACGCGGCGGGCGCTGCGATCCAGTTCGACGTCGCCGACGACGATCAGGCTGGCGACCCGGGATGGCGCGGCGCGGCGCAGCAGCGCATGGATCCGGGCGACCAGTTCTGGAATGGAGAACGGCTTGACGAGGTAGTCGTCGGCGCCGGTCTTCAATCCGCGGATGCGCTCGGATTCCTCGCCCCGCGCGGTCAGCATGATCACCGGCAACCGCTCGGCTTCAGGGCGGGCACGCAGACGCCGGCACAGTTCGATGCCGGAAATGCCTGGCAACATCCAGTCAAGCAGCAGGAGATCAGGCAGCTGTTCGCGCAGCGCAAGGTCAGCCTCGTCGCCGCGCATGATGACCTCGACGTGAAAGCCTTCCGCTTCGAGATTGTAGCGCAACAGCAGCGCCAGCGCGTCCTCGTCCTCGACAATCAGAATGCGCGGCGTCATGGATATCCCCGTCAGTCGTGATCTGGCGGCTTTAGGACGTTTCGGAGACAGTTTTGTGACACGGTGTCACAGCGAGGTTCCGCCCGGAGGGCCTTGTGGATGCAGCTTCGGCAGGACGGCGCGGAACGTTGCTCCCTTGCCCGGTGCGCTTTCGACCAGCAGGCGGCCGCGATGCCGGTTGAGCGTGTGCTTGACCAGCGCCAGACCCAGCCCGGTGCCGCCTTCAGCCCGGCTCATGGCGTTGTCGACGCGGTAAAAACGCTCGGTCAGGCGCGGCAGATGCACCGGATCGATCCCCGGGCCATAGTCGCGGACAGAGACGACGGCCTCCCCCGGCGTCGCGCCATCACCGATGGCGATGTCGACACGCCCGCCGGATCTGCCGTACTTGATCGCATTCTCGATCAGGTTGTCGAACACGGACAACAGTTCGTCGCGCTCGCCCTGCACCTCGATCGAGCCGCCGGGCCGTTCAAATGCAAGAGTGACGCCGCGTTCGCGTGCCAGTTCGGTCAGTGAGCCGACTGTTTCGGCAATCAGAGCAGCGAGATCGACGACGCCTTTGGGAACCTGATGTTCCTTCAGTTCGATCCGCGAGAGCGACAGCAGATCATCGACCAGCCGCGCCATGCGGCGGGCCTGCCCGGCCATGATGGCGAGGAACCGATCGCGCGCGGCGGGATCGTTGCGGGCCGCCCCCTGAAGCGTCTCGGTAAAGCCGAGGATCGAGGCCAGCGGGGTGCGCAGTTCATGGCTGGCGTTGGCGATGAAATCTACACGCATTGTCTCCAGCGCGCGCTGGCTGGTGATGTCGGTCAGGGTCAGCAGCGCAGCGGCCGAAGCGCGATCGCGCTGGTCGGGCTCCGCAAGCGCGACGATCCGGCAATCATAGGCGCGCTCGACAGCCCCCCGTTCGACCAGTTCGATCCGGTCCTCGCCGCCGCGCGCGATGATGCCGTTGATGGCCGCAAGCAGCGCCGGATCACGCAGCGCAAACGACATCGGCTGATCCGGTCGCAAGGCGGGATAGGCGATACGAGCGGCGCGGTTGGCAAATGCGACATTGGCCCGGTTGGTGAGCACGATCACCGGATCGTGCAGACCGTCGAGAATGGCCAGCGCACGCGCCATGATCGCCGGCTGATCGTTGCGGGGCGTGCGCAGCGGTATCGTCCGCACCAGCAGCGGCTGGCGGCGCAGTCCGATCGCGCCGGCAAAGCCAAGCAACAGTCCGAGCACCAGGAACGCCAGCGTCCGGCCATCGTTTGCGGCCCAGACGGACAGGGCGAGAGCGCCGGCAGCCAGCAGCCAGACGGGACGGAATGTCATTCCGGCTCCCCGATCTCGCGCTGCAGCTTCTGTGCCCTGAGGTAGATTTCACGCAAGCCGAGCAGCCAGACCGCCAGAATGAACGGCAGCAGATAATAGCAGCAGCGATAGAGCAGCACCGAGCCGAGCAACGCCTCGCGCGGGATCCCCGGCAGGGCCAGCAGGATCGTCGCCTCGAACACGCCGATGCCGCCGGGCGCATGGCTGGCGATACCGAGGATATTGGCAAAGACATACGCCGCCACAACTGTCGCAAACGGGACACCGTGACCGGCCGGCAGCAGCACGTACAGCACGCCGCAGGCGATGCAGACATCGGCCGCGCCGAGCACCATCTGCGCCAGCGACACCGACAGGCGCGGCAGATGGAAGGTCCAGCCCTGCATGGTCAGCGAGCGGGGCTTGAGCGCCGTCCAGACGATGTAGAGCGCAACCGCAGCAAGGATCATTGCGCCGATGTAGAGATTCATTTCGGCCGGCAGGCGGGTGAAGTTGGCGGCGGCGGCCGGGTAGATCATCATCGCCAGCCCGAGCACGATCGACATGCCGAACCAGAAGGTCAGGCTGGCGATCAGCGTCAGGCTGGCAATCGCCCCGGCGCCGAGCCCGACGGCGGAATAGACCCAGAACCTGACTGTCGCCGCCGTCAGCAGCGGGAAGCCGAGCGTGAACGAGACGGCAAAGCTGGTGAAACTCGCCAACGCCGTAAGACTGTACGGCACAGGCTGGGGCGCCACCGCCTTCAGCGCCAGCGCGTCATAGAATGTCAGAAGCAGGTAGCTGGCCGCGACGAGCGCCAGCGCGATGGCAATCTGACGCCAGCTCGTGGCGCTGTAGGCGGCCAGAACCTCGTTGACATCGAGATCGCGGATGATCGCGACCAGCACGCCGATGGCAACGATGAACAGGACGATGCTGGCGATGGTGCCGACACGGCGGAACAGCCGCTTGCGCCGCAGCGCCCGCGCCTTTCTCTGCCAGTGGTTGGTTTCCACCGGCCCTTCCGGCGAAGCGTCAGCGCCTGTCATCCCGTCATCCGTCGTAGCTCCGCCGGCATCGCCGCAGCGTTCATGTAACCAGCCTGCCGCAGCGAGACAAGCCATCGGACTTTGCCAGGGGCCTCGTCACAAGACTTGCCAGAGCCCTGCTTCGCTCTCTAACAATGTCACCTGATCCCCTACCACTTTTGTGACAGTCGAGGCTTTCATGTTCACCACCCGCCCGGAAATCCTCGGCACCTTCGGCGTTGTCACAACAACCCACTGGCTGGCCTCGCAGGTCGGCATGAAAATGCTGGAGGACGGCGGGACCGCGTTTGATGCCTGCGTCGCGGCCGGGTTCGTGCTCCAGATCGTCGAACCGCATCTGGTCGGCCCGTCCGGCGAGGTCCCGGCGATTTTCCATTCGGTGAGAACCGGCAGGACCGAAGTGCTGTGCGGACAGGCGGTGGCACCCGCCGGGGCGACGATCGACGCCTATCGCAAGGCTGGGCTGAGCCTGATCCCCGGCTCGGGCCTGCTGGCGACCGTCATCCCCGGCGCGTTCGATGCCTGGATGATGCTGCTGGCCGATCATGGCCGCCTGTCGCTGCGCCAGGTGCTCGAACCGGCGATCTACTATGCCGAGCATGGGCATCCGATGCTGCCGCGCGTCGCCGATACCATCGCCGGCGTGAAGACGCTGTTCGAGACCGAGTGGACCACCTCTGCCGCGACTTATCTGCCGGGCGGGTCCGTGCCCGGCCATAACGAGCTGTTCCGCAACGTCCAGCTGGCGAAGACCTACAAGCGGATCCTGAAGGAGGCCGAGGCCGCCGGCTCCAGCCGCAGCCGGCAGATCCGCGCCGCCCGCAAGGCATGGTCGCAAGGGTTTGTCGCCGAGGCGATCGACCGGTTCGTGCGGCGGACGGAAGCGATGGATTCATCCGGCCAGCGCAACAAGGGCGTTTTGACCGGGCAGGACATGGCGGGCTGGTCGGCCCATTACGAGGCGCCGACGAGCTACGACTACCATGGCTGGACCGTCAACAAGATCGGACCGTGGGGTCAGGGGCCGGCGTTCCTGCAAACCCTCGCGCTGCTGAAGGGTACCGACCTTGGCGCCATGGCCCCGGCGGGGCCGGACTTCATCCATGCCGTCACCGAGGCGATGAAACTCGCCTTTGCCGACCGCGAGGCCTATTACGGCGACCCCGATTTCATCGATGTGCCGCTGACGACACTGCTGTCCGAGCCCTACAATGCGGCACGGCGCGGCACGCTCGCCGGCCCGGCCAGCCGCACGCTGGAGCCGGGCATCGTGCCGGGCTACGAGGCGCAGGTGGCCCGTACGCTCGCCATGCTGTCGGCCACCCGCACCGCCGGTCTCGGCAAGGGCGATGGCGAGCCGACGATGCAGCACATGAAGGCCGCCGCCCGCCGTGGCGACACGGTGCATATCGATGTGATCGACAAATGGGGCAACATGATCTCGGCCACGCCTTCGGGCGGCTGGCTGCAATCGTCGCCGGTCATTCCGGCGCTCGGCTTCCCGCTCAATTCGCGCGCGCAGATGTTCTGGCTCGAGGAGGGCCTGCCGGCCTCGCTGGCGCCCGGCAAACGGCCGCGCACGACGCTGACGCCGACGCTTGCCGATTTCGAGGGCAAGCCAACGCTGGTCATCGGCACACCGGGCGGCGACCAGCAGGACCAGTGGCAGCTCTCGATGTTCCTGCGCCATGTCCATCACGGCCTGAACCTTCAGGAGGCGATCGACCTGCCGCTGTTCCACAGCCAGCATTTCCCGTCGTCATTCTATCCGCGCGAGGCCAAACCGGGCGTGGTGACGGTGGAGGAAACCGTCGGCACCGCCACGCTCGACGCCTTGCGCACACGCGGCCACATTGTCGATGTCGCCCCGGCATGGTCGGTCGGCCGCCTGACCGGTGCGCGCAGGCGCAAGGACGGTGTGCTCGCTGCCGCTGCGACGCCGCGCCTGATGCAGGCCTATGCCGTGGGGCGGTAGTCTGGAGCCTATTTCTTCGGGCGCCAGCGGCGGTGCATCCACAGCCATTGCTCGGGATGCTCGCGGACCCAGCCCTCGACCACCGCCGTCATCGCCTGCATCGCGCCCTGTGCGTCGATGCTGCCGTCAGCGTTGCGCGGCATGGCGACCGGCGGGGTCAGCTCCAGCCGGAAGCGATGGCCCGGCAGGCGGATGACGCGGACGCCGTGCACCGGGCAGTCAAACGCGCCGGCAAATTTGGCCATGATCGGATTGGTCATCGCCTCGCGGCCGAAGAACAGCACCGGCACGCCGCGGGTGAAATGCTGGTCGATCAGCATGCCGAGGTGACCGCCCTTTTCGAGCGCATCCTTCATGGCAAAAGCCGCGCCGGCCCGCGCCGCCTCCAGCCCGCCCATGGTGCCCGAACGGATTTCATGCACCACACGGTTGACCGCCGGATTGTTCGGCGCGCGGAACACTGCCGTCACATTCAGGCCGTAGGTCGCGGCGCAGATCGCCGGCAGTTCCCAGTTGGCGAGATGGGCGGAGAAGATGATCCCCGGCCGGCCATCGTCACGCAAGGCCTCGAAATGCTCGATACCGACCACCTCGGTCCGGCTCGGGCCATCGGGATTGGCCGCATCCCAATCGAACAAGGTGCCGAGATGGGCATATTCCGCGCCGGTACGGCCCAGATTGTCCCATGCGCCGCGCGCGATGGCGACGATCTCGTCCTCCGGCTTGTCCGGATAGGCCGCGCGCAGATTGCGCAGCGCGACCTTGTGCACGCCCATGAGCGGCCCGATCGTGCGGGTCAGCCAGCCGCCGAGATCAGCGGCGCGATCCGGCCCCAGAAGGCGCAGAAAGGCAAAGACCACGCGCACAATGCCGAGCATGAAAAACCCGCCGACGGCGCCGAGGGCGCGTGCAAAGCGGATTTTCCAGGCCAGCGGAATCAAAACGACACGATGATCTTGCCGAAGACCTTGCGGCTCTCAAGCCGATCGAGGCCCTTGGAGAACTCGTCGAGCGGGAACACCGTATCGATGACCGGGCGGATGCCTTCGGACATCTTCTTCAGGCTCTGGTCGATGTTGCGCAGCGAGCAGCCGAACGAACCGAAGATGCGGTACTGCTGCTGGAACAGCTGCATCAGGTTCATGGTTGTCGACACGCCTGAGGTGGAACCGCAGGTGACCAGCCGGCCGCCCTTCTTCAGCGACAGGAGCGAGCCGTTCCATGTGTCGGCGCCGGTGTGTTCGAACACGACATCGACGCCCTTGCGGCCGGTCAGCTTGCGGACAACGCCCTCGAAGCGCTCCTCGCGGTAGTTGATGACATGGTCCGCGCCGAGCGCCTTGGCCTTCTCACCCTTCTCGTCATCGCCGACCGTGGCGATCACGGTGCAGCCGATCGCCTTGGCCATGCGGATCGCCGCCGTGCCGATGCCCGATCCGCCAGCCTGAACCAGCACCGTCTCGCCCGGCTCCAGCTTCGCGTTGTCAAACAGCATGTGCTGCACCGTGCCGAAGGCGATGGGGGCGCAGGCCGCTTCCTCGAACGAAACATTCTCCGGCACCTTGACCAGCAGGCGCTGCGGCATCGTGACAAAATCGCAGGCAAAGCCGTCGATATGGAATCCCATGATTCCGCTGACGTTCTCGCACAGGTTGTCGCGACCCTGAACGCAGGCGCGGCAATGGCCACAGGTGCGGGCGCCATACATCGCGACCTTGTCGCCGATATCGACATGGGTGACGTTCTCGCCGACCGCAGCGACGACACCGGCGGCTTCCGCGCCGACGATGAGCGGCATCTTGCGCTTGGCAAACGCCATGCCGCGGAACCCCCAGACATCGATATGGTTGAGGCCGACGGCATGGACCCGCACCTGCACCTCACCCGGACCGGGGTGGGGCGGCGGCTCCACCTTCGTCAGCCTGAGATCCCGATCACCGAACAGTTGCAGCGCGCGCATGAAAAATCCGTTGGTTGCAGTATCGATCTGCCGTCATGGCCGACGATGGCCGGACATTCACGACGATGCCCCGTGCTTTTATAGACGTGGATGGCCGGGACAAGCCCGGCCATGACACAAAAGGGCAAAATATCAGCGTTGAAACGCGATGGTCGCCGTCAGTCCGCCGTCAATCGGGAGGACCGCACCGGTCATGTAGGCGGCACCCGGCGAAACAAGGAAGCCAACGAGCGCCGCGATATCCTCGGGGCTTGCAAACCGGCCAGCCGGAATCTGCTTCTCCATCTGGTCGCGATAGTTGGCGTAAGGCACCAGCATATCGGTATCGATGAAGCCGGGAGCGACATAGTTGACCGTCACCCCGCGTTTGGCGCTCTCGACCGCCAGCGTCCGGAGGTAGCTCAGCATCGCGCCCTTGGTGGCGGCATAGGCCGAATTGCCCTGATTGCCCTCAAGCGCGGCCACCGAGCCGATGCCGACGATACGCCCGGCCCGCGCCCGCATCATCGGGCGGATCACGGCTTTCACGATCTGGGTCATCGACCAGAAATTGACCTGCATGATCGCTTCGGCCCTGTCCTGCGTCAGCATGGCGGCGAGCACATCGTAAGGCTGGCCGGCATTGTGGACGTAGCCGAAATAGGTCGTCTCCGCCGCCGTCTCGCAGAAGGCCGCGACGGCGGCCTTGTCGCTGAGATCGAGCGGCAGCGCCCGGATTGTCCGGCCCGGATGGGCCGCCGTCAGGTCATCGACCAGCGCTTCGGCCTCGACGGCCGAGGACCGGTAGGTGAAATCGACATCATGACCGACCGCAACCAGCGCCCGGACGATCGCCGCGCCGACGCCCTTGCCACCGCCGGTGACCAGAACCGTACCGCTCACGAATGCACCTCGCCAGAGAACAGCAGCACCGTATTCTGGCCGCCAAAGCCAAAGGAATTGGACATCACATGGCGGACGCGGCCATCGCGCGCGAGATTCGGCACGACATCGAGCGGTATGGCCGGATCCGGCTGATGGTAGTTGATCGTCGGCGGAATGCGCTGGTTGAGGATGGTCAGCAGCGAAATGACCGCCTCGACCGCGCCGGCCGCCGTCAGCGTGTGGCCGATCATCGACTTGTTGGAGGAAATCGGCACCGATTTCATCCGCTCACCCATCACCGCCATGCAGCCCATCGACTCCATCTTGTCGTTCTCGGGCGTCGAGGTTCCGTGGGCGTTGACATAATCGATATCGTCGGGCGTCAGGCCGGCATCGGCAATCGCGCCGCGCATCGCCAGGATCGCCGGCATTCCGTCCGGGCTGGTGCGGGTGCGATGGAAGCCGTCGCCCTTCTCGCCGCAGCCGGCAATGACGCCGAGAATGCGTGCGCCGCGCGCTTTGGCCGAAGCGTAGGATTCGAGCACCAGCGCCGCCGCGCCTTCGCCCATGACAAAACCGTCGCGGTTCTTGGAGAAGGGTTTGGAGGCGCCTTCGGGCGGATCGTTCTGGGTCGACAGGGCGGACAGCAGCGAAAACCGGATCAGCGCCTCGGCCTGCACGGACCCGTCGGTGCCGATGCACAGCGCCGCCTCGGTCTCACCGCGCCGGATCGCCTCGACGCCGAGCTGGATCGCGGTCGCGCCGGACGAACAGGCGGTCGACAGCGAGATTGGCGAGCCTTTGGTCCCGAAGGCATCGGCGAGGCGCTCCGCCACGGTTCCGAACAGGAACAGGTCATGCCAGGGCTTGAACGCGCCGGTGCCCGCCGCGCGCAGCAGATCGGCATAGGTCACGCCCCCGGTTGCGCCGGAGGCCTGCGCCAGCGCCTCGCGCTGCGGCCATTCCATCTCGACCGGCGGCACCGCGATGAACAGCGGGCCGGGAAAATCGCCCGCACGGCCGATGTCGGCTTCGGCCACCGCCTCGTCGGCAGCGAGACGGGCGAAGTTCTCGGACAGTTGCGCCGCGCAGAATGGCTCTGCCGGTACGAAATCAACCGTGCCGGCAATCGTCGTCCGCAAGCCGCCGGTCGGGAAGCGGCGGATTGTCCGGATGCCGGATGTGCCGGCGGTAAGTGCCGCCCAGTTGTCCTGTTTGCCCTGTCCCAGCGAAGTGACAAGCCCCATTCCGGTGACCACCACGACGGGACGGCCGGATGCATCCTTCATCGGGGCCTCCTATTCCGCAGCCGCAAGGACAGCCACGCCCTCGCCGCGCATGTGACCGACACTGGTGACCGCAACCGAGCGCGGCTTGCCCGAACGGTCCTGCTCACTTGCGCTGCCCGGCGTGCGCGGCCAGAGCCCATGCGTGAGGCACAGGACGCCGAGCGCCAGACCGACAGGGAAATTGGCTTCAAGGACATGGCCGATGCGGCTGCCGGTCAGACGCAGGCCCGCTTGCGGCAGGCGCTCGCCGATCGCCGCGCATTCCTCATCGGTGATGCCGGCCGCGCCGGTGGCCCCGGAGAGCACGGCGTCCGGTGTCAGGCCGGCGGCTCCACAGGCTGCGTCAAGCGCTGCACCGAGCGAGGCCCGGACGGCCCCCGGCGCGCGCTTTGACCGCCGGCTGTCAACAGCGGCAAGCCGCGCCAGAATGGTCGCGCCGCGCGCCTCGGCCACCTCGCGCGCCTCCAGCACCAGAAAGGCGCCGCCGCTGCCCAGAATGAAGCCCGGATCGTCGGCACGGCCATCGACCGGAACAAAGCCTGCCCGGCGCAGAAACCCGCCCATCGCAAAAATCAGCAGCGAATCGGCCCGTTCGGCGTTGTAGGACCCGCCGACGAGAAAGCTGTCGCCCTGTCCGGCACGGATGCGCTCGAAGGCGATGCGCACGGCATCGACACCGCATTGCTCCTCGCCCATGAAGGTGCGCGACGCCCCGGTGACGCCGTGGACGATGGAAATGTTGCCGGCCAGCAGATTGGACAACTGGGCGAGAAACAGCGTCGGCCGCAACTCCCCCATCAGCTTTTCGTTGAGCAGAACGCCGGGATCGGTTGCGGTCGGCAGTTCGGTCAGGATCTGGCTGTCGACCGCATAGTCACGCTCGCCGCCACCGGCCGCCACGATCAGCTGCATCGACGACAGCCGCTCCCGATCGCCCTTGAGCCCGGCCATGTCCAGCGCCAGGCCGGCAGCATAGGTGCCGAGCCGCTGCCACGGCTCCATCTGCTTCTGGTCCAGCTTTTTCGGAATCTGCCGGTCGAGTTCCAGCGCATCAGCGGGATGGACCGCAAACGGCGCATAGGTCGCCGCGTCGAACGACCGCCGCGCGGGATCGGCGAGCGCTGCGGCATTGGCCTCCAGCCCATCGGCCAGAGAGGTCACAAGTCCGACGCCGGTGATGACAACCTCGCGCATCGCTCAGCCCTCCCCCACGCTCATGCCGAGGCTGGCGGCGTTGGCGCGCATCCGCGCCCCCAGATCGTCCGGAAAAGGGAGGATCTTGAACATGATCTCGGC